>JAAYLO010000233.1 GCA_012521855.1 Halanaerobiaceae bacterium | reverse complement strand
TACCCTGATATTTATGTCATTTTCCTCACACAATTTAGCGAATATATCATTATAACTTGTGCCCATGTTTTGATAAATCCGGGTCTTCTCCTGCAATGCCAGAAGCTTACTATAAGAAACCGCCTTAATGTTAAGCGAATAAGTATACTCATCAAAATAATAATCATAATCAGTAACAAATCCCCTGAACAGAATTCCCGGCCTGGCGGCTTTATACTTTACAATAATTTCAGGATAATCTTCATTCAGGTAATCCAGATATTCAGCTGCATTCTCCTCTTTTATCAATCCCTTTATATGTAAATAAGTATGGCTATATATAGATTTTTTTATTTCTAATTTATCAAGGTTAATAAACTTAAAGGGCTTTATACTGATATCTGTATTTATCTTTTTCTCTTCATTATCTAAAGGCATTAAGCCTCCTCCTTTTTTTACATGAATTTTCTCTTTTCATTATAAATTTCCTGCAGGCTCTATATATCTTTTCTGTTAAACACTATATATTTCACTATAATACCTTTCCAGCATGTTAGCTGCTGAAAACTTTTCATAGGTACTCTCTATACTGGCTTTCATCATTTCTTCCCATTTTTCCTTGTTATGATAATAAACAGGTAATACTTTATTCAGGAGCACATCATACAATGCCTTCAGGTCATGATTATCCTGATTTCTCCCCTGATACCCGTCACCAAACTGCCAGCCGTTAACACCATCTTCACAGGCTTCCGGCCACCAGCCGTCCAGAGTACTCAGATTCAGTACACCATTCATGGCTGCCTTCATACCGGAAGTACCACTGGCTTCCTGAGGCCTGCGGGGATTATTTAACCACAAATCCACTCCTCTTGTCAGGTAGCGGCCAATCTCCATATCATAGTCTTCCAGAAAAACAACACTATCAGGGTATACCCTGCTCATCTTCACCAGATTTGCCACTATTTCCTTGCCCACATCATCAAGGGGATGAGCCTTCCCTGAAAATACAATCTGTATCTCTCCCTTTTCCAGATAAGGTCCGATTATCCCGGGTTCCCTGAAAATAAAATCACTTCTCTTATAGGGTGCCGCCCTTCTGGCAAAGCCAATCAATAATTTATCTTTCTTTAAAAACACTCCCGTTCTTTTCTGTATAAAATCAATAAGCTCTTCTTTCAGAACCTGATGGACCGGCCAGAGCTTTTCACCGTTCCGGTATGCACTATATATCCTTTCATCAACCCAGGTCCCGTGATGTACACCATTTGTAATGGCTTTTATAGCTGCTGCCCCTTTGACAGATCTCCACATCTTACGGGCTGTTTGGCCATGAAGTTCTGCAACTGCATTGGCAAGCCTGGATAGCCTCAAACCCGCAACTGTCATATTAAAAGGTGCTCCCCCTATTTGAACCATCTCTTCAAGGGTCAGACCGTTAAGGCCGCCCATATACCTGATACTGTCAAGGCTGTGTTCTTCATTACCTTCTTTTACAGGTGTATGTGTTGTAAAAACAATCTTCTTTCTTACTTCCTTCAGGGCTTTTTGAAATGAAAAACCTGCCGCCATCTTCTCCCTGATGAGCTCTATCCCGGCAAATACTGCATGACCTTCATTGAAGTGATAGACATCCACATCCAGTCCAAGCTTACGGATCAGCCTGTCTCCTCCTATCCCCAGAACCATCTCCTGGGCAATTCTCTCTTCTTTAAACCAGCCGTATAATTGGCCGGTAATCCATTTATTGCTGTTATCCTTATGATTTGTGTCAAGTAAATACAGAGGGGCATTATTATACCGGTCCAGTTTCCAGACCTTACAGACAATATCTTCATCTTTTATTCTCACTGAAACAGTCAATCCAGTATCCTCCAGCAAATCATACATATAATCATTATTATGATAGGCATCATAGGGCCTGCCGTCATCACCAATACGCTGGCTGGTATAACCCTGTCTCCATAATATTCCGATACCGATCATAGGCTTCTTAAGGTCATAAGCTGCCTTTAAGATATCACCAGCCAGTATCCCCAGACCGCCAGCATATATCTTCATTTCACTGGCCAAGCCATATTCCATACAAAAATATGCAACAAGAGGTTCCTTTTTGCTCATATTATTTATCTCTCCTTTTGTTTTTATTTAAATACCGGTAATATCTGACACTCCTATTCTATATTTATTATCTACCAGGCTGAAAGATTTATCAATCTTTCTGGCGTATCAATACCTTATAATATATTTTTTAGTAATATTATCCTTTACAGCTTGAAAAAAACAGGATAAAAGTCTCCTGTCCCGGCCTTTTATCCTGCTCTGGAAAACTACCTGACTGGGCATGCACCATTATCACAGGAAGACTCATCTATCTCTCTTTCCTTGTACTCTGACTCATATTTTGAAACAAGGGATGGATTGAATCTTGCCATGGATTTTACCCGCTTTTCATACTCTTCTTTGTCTATTTCTTCATAGGGCATAAGATCATAAAAACTATCATCATAGGAGATAAATGATATACCTACTACAGAATCCCAATTCTCCCATAACCAGTTTTCTACATCATCCCATTCATTATCCCTGACATGAACAGTAATAGAAGCATTGTGGTCAACATAATTTTCCATAAACAATTTATATGTCTCCAGCTGCTCTATGGCTGAAACATCTCTCTTTGTCCGGCCGTCAGGGGCCTTTACGGGAAATTCTATTACCAGGGTTTCAGGATCTACGGGATCCTGTCCCACTTCAGGAAAGATGGGATAATTCAATTCTTCACAGACTCTGGCCAGCGGATCTGCAGCCGAAATCCTGACTCTCCGGATATAATACGGGCTGTGTGAGTAATGCAAGCCACTGGATACTGTAGGCATCTGTGCCTGTGTACCCTCCGGTTTTATGGTTGTAACCAGTGCCGGCTCTTCACCTCCAAGCTGTAAGGCTATTTCCCGGGCAGCATCCCAGGCCATCTTTCGCAATTCTCTCAACAATTCTGCTTCCTCTGCTTTATCCAGTCCCACTGCATTTTTCATATCCTGCCAGCCCGTCAATGATGCACCGATCAGGCGGTCCCGTTTATTTACCAGGTCCCAATCTGGAAGCTCAAACTCAATCAGGGACATCCTGTAACCTGCCCTGACAGACAGGCGCTGTGCTTCAAAGAGAGCCTCTTTATCAAGCTTGCCATCCTCACTGACAAAAGCCATCACATTGACAGAAGTCAGGTTGCAGACACCTCTGGAGTCAAGGAGTACCTCAGCACATGGGTTTACTCCGTTAAAATTCTCTCTCCTGCGCCCTGCTTCTACAGCATTGATGAATCCCGGTTCCCCGCTGTATCTCAACTGTTTGATATGCCAGTGAAGCTGCTCCCTTGAAGGCTTTTCCCGGTAAAATATACTGTTATTACTCATCTGGCGGTGTGATATCTCAGGATTTATTACCCATTCTCCATCCCTCAATATATAAAGATTGTTCTTCGCCTGAGCGATCTCATGATCATCAGCACTGAATAAACAGATCTGTGAAGATCTCCTTACACCGCCTGAAACAACATTCTCAGCAATAATATTGGCTATATCCATAGCATCAATGGGTTTCAGCTTGATACGCCTATATTCATCCCATTCTTTTTCCGCTTTTTCTTTTAACAGTTTATCGATCTTTGTAAACATTCTTTTCAGGCTCTGGTGTCCGGAAGCAGTGCCGCCAAAGGTCTTCAGTTTTTCCCCCTTAGGACGGACAGAATCATAATTGAAAATAATACGTTTGATAGGGCGGTATGAATGCTCCACCAGAAACTTAAAATAGTACTCTAAAGCCTGTACCCAGCCTTCCTTGCTGTCCCCGATATTCAGTGTCACAACATCATCTTCAAAATCAAAATCAGTATATTCTCTCCTTGCTTCCTTTTCTACCGGCTCATAATATTTATGAATTATCTCAACATCCTGCCTGATCCGGGGTAATTTTGCCACATCTTCAGGCAGTACCCGGAAACCAACACCACTGCCAATCATCAATAGATAAAATATATCCTGAAAGGCTTTAAAACTATCAATGATAATAAAACTACAATTAAAATTTGACATCCCGTATCTTCTGCTTGATTCTGTTGATGCAGTCCATAAAGTCCTGCCAGCCATGAAATTCTTAAGATGATATACATTATCATAAAGTTTTTCTGCCTCTTCCCTGGATGTGGGAGCAAGAGAGCAATTATATTCTACAGCTCTTTTTACCGTTTCCCACCAGTACTCCCGCCTCTGCTCTTCAGGCAACCAGCGGGAATATGTCCTGTAATAGACAAATTCACCCAGCTGTGTTGGAAAGGGATTGGGACGATGTTTATAAAAACTTAAAAACTCATCTGATAGAAGAGAACTTTCCGGGCCTTTATTCTTTCTCTCCAGACGTACTTTCTGGCGTTTACTCCTGTAAAGTATGTATGATTTTGCTGCCAGCATAAAACCTGCACTCATTAAACACTCTTCTACTATGTCCTGTATCTCTTCTACAGTTGGTATCTTTTCCTCTTTATAAAACTCTTTTTTAAGCCTTTCCTCAACAGCGATTGCCACCTTTTCTGCATCATCTTCACCGGCATTTTGTCCTGACTCCAGCATGGCTTTATATATGGCATTTTTTATTTTCTCCCTTTTATATGCAACTACTCTGTTATCTCTCTTGATTACCTGCTGCCTGGCCATATTCACATTCATCCCCCCTTTTTGCTTCTATTTATCCTTTTTCTTTGAGCTTCTTTTAGTTATATTGTATCATAATTCTGCAAAAAAGCCAGCGTATAATATAACGC
>JAAYLO010000232.1 GCA_012521855.1 Halanaerobiaceae bacterium | reverse complement strand
ATGTATATATAATGTAATTATTGCAAAACAATAAATTATATTATGAGAAAGAAAGAAGGTGGGCTAAAATGAATAGGGGATTAATAGATCTGAAGGAAGAAGCCAGGGTAAACACCTTTGTGGCGAAAGTCTTTTCATGGATGTTCCTGGCATTATTAACAACGGGTTTATTATCATATCTGGTTGCATCATCAGATACACTGACATACATGATATTCTCAAATACCTCTCTTATTTATGGTCTCTTAATCGGTGAAATAGTACTGGTCATCTTCCTTTCCAGTGCGATCAATAGAATTTCACCACTGACAGCAACAATCGGCTTTTTCCTGTATTCAGCCATTAATGGAATAACTATTTCAGTTATTTTTCTGGTTTATACAGCAGAATCAATTGCTTCAACTTTTTTCATAACAGCAGCGACCTTCGGAATCATGAGTCTGTACGGTCTCTACACCAAAAAGGATTTGACAAGTATCGGTAGCCTGTGTTTCATGGGGCTTATAGGAATTATACTTGCATCACTTGTCAATCTGTTCCTGCGTAATGAAATGATTTACTGGATTACATCCTTTATTGGTATCTTTGTCTTTGTAGGTTTGACTGCTTATGACACCCAGAAAATCAAACAGATTGGAATGAGATATGCTGATGAGTCGACAATGGAGAAAGCTGCTATAATAGCTGCCCTCGGCCTGTATCTTGATTTTGTTAATCTTTTCCTACACCTTTTAAGGTTTTTGGGGAAAAAGAGGGATTAGTTTTACAATTAATTAATCCTGTGGAGTTCTATTCTCACATGTTTAAATGATCGGGCAAAAAAATCATTAAATAATATAGAATGATATTTGTAATTTCATTGCATATCTATTATAATAAAAAATAAACACATTAAAGGTAGGGATAATATGAGTAGATATGATGAACTAAAAAGAGAAGAACTCTGTACCTTGAAAAAGGAAATCGACAGGCAATACGAAGAATATAAAAATCAGAAACTGGATCTGAATATGGCCAGGGGTAAACCCTGTAGTGAACAGCTGGATTTATCCATGGAGCTATTCAGATATACAGATAATCTGATCTCAGAGAGTGGAGTAGATAGTAGGAATTATGGATTTTTATACGGTTTGCCTGAAGTACGGAAATTGTTTGCAGATCTGCTGGAGATAGAAACAGATGAACTTATTCTGGGGGCCAACTCCAGTTTAAGCCTCATTTATGATACTATCTCCCGTGCTTACAATTTTGGTGTCACAGAAAACATGACTCCCTGGAGTAAACTGGACAGAATCAAATTCCTCTGCCCAAGTCCGGGTTATGACCGTCATTTCAGTATCCTGGAACTCTTTGGAATAGAGATGATAACAATACCATTAAATGATGGCGGACCCGATATGGACATGGTAGAGGAAATGGCCGCTAATGATGATAGTATTAAGGGCCTGATCTGTGTGCCAAAATATAATAATCCAACAGGAATTACTTTTTCTGATGATACAGTCGATAGATTGGCATCCATGAAAACTGCAGCAGATGATTTCCGCATTTTCTGGGATAATGCCTATCCTGTTCATCACCTGACAGAAGAGAAAGCTGTTTTAAAGAATATACTGAAAGCCTGTAAAGAATCCGGAAACCCGGACCGGGTTTATATCTTCAGTTCAACATCAAAGATTACATTTGCCGGATCCGGTATTGCCATCTTTGCAGCCAGTAAGAATAATATTGAATATATGGGCAGGCTTATGTCTGTACAGACCATTAACCCGAATAAAATAAACCAGTTACTCCATTACAGATTTTTTAAGACGGTTGACGGGATTTTGAGACACATGGATAGACATGCTGAAATCCTCCGGCCGAAATTTGAACTGGTCCTGGATATATTTGAAAATGAACTGGCCGGAAAGGGTATTGCTTCCTGGACCAGGCCGCTGGGAGGATATTTTATCAGCCTTGATGTGATGGAGAACTGTGCTAAAAGGGTAGTTGAACTGGCTGCTGAGGCAGGGGTTACACTAACACCAGCTGGTGCTACATATCCCTATGGAGAAGACCCCTTTGACAGAAACATAAGGATTGCACCCAGTTATCCGCCTTTAGAGGAACTGGAAAAAGCCATGGAGATTGTCTGCACCTGTGTTAAAAAGGCCTCACTGGAGAAACTGTTGGAACATTATTAAAGGACCCTGATATTACTCAGGGTCCTTTTTATCAGGGCTTATTTCTTCCAGTCTTATTGAATACCAGTCAATATTTCTTGTTAAATACATGAATATGGCCAGTGTGATGAATACTCCTATACTGCCCAATAACAGAGCATAGTCCTGGCTCTCCAGTAATATATAAAGGAAAATATATAAAATTGAGAGAAAAGCAGCAATTATTATGGCAGGTTTTTTCTCCTTCAATATAGCTGATGTAAATAGAGAAATCAATAATATCGTACTGATACTGGCTATCACATAGGCAAACCAGAAATGTATATGTTCAGATAATGAAAGCAGTAACAGATAAAAGACAACCAGTGAAAATCCTACCAGGGTATATTGAATTGGATGTATATTATATTTATTCAATATCTCTATTATAAAATAAACAAGAAAGGTCATACCGATGAACATTATGGCATATTTTATGGAACGGGTTGTCTTCTGGTATAAATCTACTGTCTGGAGCAAATTAACCCCAAAGGCCGAATTTCCTATATTAATCCTTATATTGCTGCTGTCAAGGTCCGTCCATTGCTGGGGGTAATTCCGGTTAAGATTTATTACCTCCCATCTAGCTTTAAAACCGCTGTCACTTATTTCCCGTTCTACCGGGAGAAATTTCCCCAGAAAACTGGGATTCTTCCAGTCAGATTCCAGGATAACCTGTGTTTCCCGGCCCAGTGGGTATAATTTCAGTTCCTGGCTGCCATTCAGCTTCAGTTTTAAGGAGAATCTTACTGGTTTATTCAAATCTACCGGGTACTCCACGTGTACTCCTGAACTGAATATATCCATTATCTTTGTACCGGGAGATACATTCCTGTCCTCGCCATTGATGTTTACATAAATCTGTTCCCTTATTCCAGCCATATCCGTAATAGCTATTACTAAAAAGGCATCTTCCCATCTCATATCTTCCCTGCGTATATTCAGTTTTTCTACTTCCGGCTGTTTCAATTCACCCTCCATCCTGAGATCAGTCCCGTAAACAACCGTATTATAAATACTCCGGTATCGTATCTCAGGGTGGATATCTCCTGTTATTTTAAGGCTGTCAGGTAAAAAGCAGGCATATCTGCTCCTTGTCCTTAACTGTCCATGCTCATCTCTATAAATTTCATCATATGGAACTGTTAAAACGGGTCCTCCTATAATCTGTTTTTGTCCCCATTTCTCAGTAATTTCAGAGACAACAGTTGATTTCCTGTATTGTCTCTCCCTTACCAATGCTTCAATCATATATGCAGGAATCAGTAATAATAATGTTAAAAAGAGAACAATCAGGATCTTGAATACTACTGACTGGCTTATAAGCTTTGTCTCCATCATTCCCTCTCCTTTCAGTTTTTTGATATATTTCTCCAATTATTGCCGAAACCCCTTCCTGAAAAAAATTATTTTTTTATAAAAAAATAGTATTCCGGATAATACCGGAATACCATGAAAATCTATACGGAAACCAGGGTCTTTTATTTAAAATATGCTACAGCAGCCTCAAACAATTTCTGGTCCTTCTCACCGGGAATATTTCTCGCCACATATCTTCCGATCCTTTCAGAATGGCCCATCTTGCCCAGTATTCTGCCATCAGGACTGCTGATTCCTTCTATTCCCATCACGGAGCCATAGGGATTATAAGGGAGAGATTGAGCTGTTTTACCCGACGGGTCTACAAACTGTGTAGCAATCTGCACCTTCTTTATCATCTCCTTCAGAATCTCTTCACCGGCAACAAATCTTCCTTCACTGTGTGAAACAGGAACCAGATACTCTGAGTCGGGTTCAGTAAGGGCAAGCCAGGGGGAAAGTGTTGAGACAACCCTTGTTCTGGCCATTGTAGATACATGGCGTCCAATGGGATTGAAGCTGAGAGACGGTGAATCGGGCCCTATCTCTCTTATCTCACCATATGGGAGCAGTCCCAGTTTCAGTAAAGCCTGAAAACCGCCGGAGATACCGAGGATCAGGCCGTCTCTCTTTTCCAGCAGTTCCATGACCGCTTCACTGACAGCGGGATTTCTGAAAACAGTTGCAATATATTTCCCTGAACCTGCAGGTTCATCGCCTAAACTGAGCCCGCCTGATAGTACAAGAATCCGGGAATTGTTTATCTCCTTTATCAGGGCTCCAAAGGATTCCCTCAGCATGGCCGGTGTCAAATCACGGAATACAAACATCCCCACATCAGCCCCGGCTTTCCTGAATTGACGGGCCAGATCATATTCATTGGTTGTAAAGGGGAATACAGGTATCAGGACCCTGGGCTTCACGGTCCTATATACCGATCTTCTTCCCTTATCACCCCTGTACAACTGGATCTCCTCTGCTGCCTGATACCCGGCTGTTTCTATTCCAGCCGGGAAAACACTCTCCAGCGGTTCCATCCATGCCTTTACTGCTTCTTCCAGCTTTATTACTGAGTCTTCTATCCTTATTTCTGCCATTTCAATTGTCTCACCGAGTAGTACATATTCAGGCAGACCATCCGTCTCCGCTTCCGGAGCCAGCTCAAGAATTATGGACCCGTATTCAGGAAGAAACAGTTTTTCTGGCCAATTTTCAGTATTTACAAAATCAGCACTGAAGGAAAACCCGATATTATTACCAAAGGCCATCCTGCTGATAGCAGCAGCTATACCTCCGTAGCCCACCGCTGAAGCAGCAAGAACATCTCCCTTATTGATGAGCTCATGAATTTTACTATATTTCTCTTCCAGATCTGAAAAAACAGGAAGATCATATTTATCCCTTTCTAAACTGATCAGTAAAACCTTGCTGTCTTTTCTCTTGAATTCAGGGGACACTACCCTGTCAGCACTGGCTGTATTCACAGCAAAAGAGACCAGTGTAGGGGGGACATCCAGATCTTTAAAGGTTCCCGACATGCTGTCTTTACCGCCTATTGCCGGAATCCCCAACGAGGACTGTACAAGATAGGAGCCCAGCAGTGCAATGAAGGGCTTACCCCATCTTTCCGGATCCTGTCCCAGTCTTTCGAAATACTCCTGTAATGTCAGCCTGATATTTTTATAATTACCGCCCAGTGCAGCGGATTTTGCAATTGAATGGACCAGGGCATAAACAGCACCATGAAATGGACTCCACATTGCCAGTTCCGGGTCATATCCATATGTCATTAAACTGACTGTGGAGGTCTCTCCCTCTTCTACAGGTATCTTTGCCACCATTCCATCAACAGGTGTCAACTGGGTCTCACCGCCAAAAGGCAGGAAAACAGTAGCTGCACCTATGGTGCTGTCAAATCTTTCTACAAGGCCCTTCTGGCTGCAGGTATTCAGAGACTGCAGATTGTCCAGCCAGGCCTTCTTTATATCTCCCAGTTTTCCTCTCACCATTTCCGGCAGCCTGCGGAGATAGTTCTCCCCTTCAGGAGCCTGAACAGTGACCTCAGCCTTCTGGGGAGCACCGCTTGTATTCAGGAAATCCCGGGATATATCAACTATGGTCTTACCCCGCCACTTCATCCGTAACCTGCCGCTGTCTGTTACTACTGCAACCGGAGTAGCCTCCAGGTTTTCTTTTTCAGCTTCCTGCAAAAACCTCTCCAGATCAGCCTCTTCCAGGACAACTGCCATCCTCTCCTGTGACTCGGAGATTGCGAGTTCAGTCCCGTCAAGGCCTGCATATTTTGTGGGAACCCTATCAAGGTCTATATCCAGGCCGTCTGCCAGTTCACCGATGGCAACAGATACACCTCCGGCCCCGAAATCATTACACTTCTTGATCATTGTGCTGACTTCCTTTTTGCGGAACAATCTCTGTATTTTCCTCTCTATAGCTGGATTACCCTTCTGGACCTCAGCACCACAGGAATACAGGGATACTTCATCCAGTTCCCTGGAAGATCCTGTGGCACAGCCATAGCCGTCGCGTGCAGTTCAGCCGCCCAGGAGTACTATGACATCTCCTTTCCCGGGTTT
>JAAYLO010000231.1 GCA_012521855.1 Halanaerobiaceae bacterium | reverse complement strand
CCTATAACTGAACTGATCCAGCCTGTCCTTTCAATATATCTTATTTTGTTTCTTTCAAGATAATTTAACAGCTCTTCTTTAAAGACTACAAAATTCTCCATTTCCAGCCCATGAACAAAACCCAGGCTGGCTTCTTTCCAGTCCTTCAATTCAAGGGCACTCATTTCATACATCTTTCTGGCAATCTTTTTCTTGCCCCTGACCTTTTTTACCGGCAGTATCTCACCATTTTTTTCAGAGATATTTAAAATCGGATAAAAATTAAGGGCAGAGCCGAGAAAGGCCTGTGCCTTCCCTATTCTTCCGCCTTTTTGTAGATAAGTCAGATCATTTACTGTAAAAAATATCTTTATGTTTTTCTGTACTTCTTTAATCCTTTTTACTATCTCCTCTAATTCCAGGCCTTCATCTATCAATTCTTTTGCCAGCAAGGCCTGAAAGCCTATACCAAAACTGGCTGAACAGGAATCTATAACTTCTACTTTCAGGGAACTTACTTCCTTTGCTGCCATCCGTGCTGCTTCACAGGTACCGCTCAAAACACCTGCTAAATGAATACAGATAACTGCATCATATTCTTCAGACATCTCCTTGAATTTCTCTACAAACCAGCCAATGTAAGGCTGGGAAGTAGTGGGCAGTTTCTCTGCCTGGATTTGTTTCCTAAAAAAATTCTCCTGTCCTATTTCGATAACATCTTTGTATATCTCATTTTCGTTGAAGTGCACAATCAATGGTATCATTTCAATACCGCGTTCTCTTAAAAAATCAGGTCCCAGATCACATGTACTGTCAGTAAGAACTCCTATTCGCATCAATTCACCTCGTAATATTTTTTTTCAGCGGGATTTATTCAAGCGAAATCAGATATGGATATAAGGGCTGATTTCCGCTATATATTTCAACCTCTTCAAAATCAAAATTCTCTTCAATTACACTCTTTAAATTCAGGGCATCCTTTTCTTCAACATCTTCACCATAATATATTGTTACAAGGTCTTCTTCCTTAATAACTTCCTTGAAGAGTTCCAGTACTACCTCATTAAAATCATTACCGATTTTCCTGATATCATTATTGTATAAACCTATTATATTCCCTGCTTTGATTTCCATGCCATTTACCTTTGAGTCCTTAACAGCTCTGGTCAGTTCAACGGTTTTGACATTATCAATTTCGTCAGTCATCAATTTCTCAAGTTCATCCAGTTCCAGATCCTCATCATATACCATCAGGCTGGCAATAGCCTGGGGAATAGATTTTGTAGGTATAACCACGACCTTCTTATCAGTCAGTGATGCAGCCTGCTTGGCAGCGGAAATAACATTTTTATTGTTGGGAAGTATAATAACTTCCATGGTGTTTAACTTATCAATCGCCTCAAGGAAATCATTGGTGCTGGGATTCATCGATTGACCGCCGTCAATTATTATATCTGCACCCATATCTTCCAGAATCTTCTTTATACCTTCCCCCTGGCCGACTGCAATAATTCCTTTCCCCTGGTCTCCCAGAAATTCCTGTCTGGTCTTTTCTTCTTCTTTTCTTATTTTTTCTTCACTCTGCAGCTTCATATTATCGATCTTTATATCATTAATGGGGCCTAATTTCAGGCCGTATTCCAGAATTACTCCAGGATGATTTGTATGAATGTGCACTTTCACAATATTTTCTGTTCCCACAACCAGCAGTGAATCACCATAATTCTCTAAATCTTCCCTTATATCATCGATTCCCTTATCCTGTTTGCTTAACTCTATCAGCATTTGTGTACAGTATACATATTTCAGGTCCCGTTCAACTGCTCTGGTGCTGACAGACTTTATTAATTCCAGGTCCATGCTCTTAAAGGCCTTATCCCCTACAAGGCCCTTTAACATTCCTTCCAGAATAACCACATAACCCTGGCCTCCGGCATCTACTACTCCTGCTTCCTTCAGGGCCGGCAGTTGTTCAGGAGTTTTGTTCAGGGCTTCCCGGGCATAAGCTATGGTATTTTCCATAATACCAACCAGATCAAGGTTGTTTCTATAAGCCATTTCTGCCCCGTCAGCAGCCTTTCTGGATACAGTGAGTATTGTCCCCTCAACAGGCTTCAACACACCCTGATAGGCCACTTCAGAAGCTTTTCTAAGTGATTCAACAAGATTTCTGGTACTGAAATCCCTGTTCTTCTTGTTGGCAATCTGGAAACCGCGGATCAACTGGGAAAGAATAACTCCAGAATTCCCTCTGGCCCCCATCAGGGCACCACGGGCCAGTGTTTCATTAATAACATTAACATCATCTGTTTCAAGTCTTTGTACTGCCTTGACCGCATCCAGAAAAGTCAGATACATATTTGTCCCTGTATCTCCGTCAGGTACCGGAAATACGTTCAGGGAATCTATCAAAGATTGCTGCTCCTTCAGCCACATAAGAGCACCCAAAAGCATTTCTTTGTATTTCTGTCCATCAACAGTATAAATATGTTTTCCCTCATTCACTCTTTTAGACTGCATTGCCGACTCTCACTCCCTGCACATTTACATCTATTGAACTCGCTTTTATTCCAACCTTATCCTGCAGAGTATAATTTACTCTCTCGATAATGTTGTTTGCAACCTGATGTATATTTGTTCCATATTCAACGATGATATTCAATTCCAATGATACCTTATCATCTTCTATATTAACAACAACTCCCTTGCTTAAATTCTCCCAGCCCAGCAGTTGGGCGATGCCATCCTGTACTTTGACGGAAGCCATGCCGACAAGGCCGTAGCATTCCATTGCAGCTAATCCTGCTATCTTCGCAATTACCTCCCGTGCAATTATAACCTTCCCATATTCATTTGTCCATTCCTTTTCCATTCTTTCACCTCTTTTCATTAATTATTCTACTATATTATACTTTTCTATGCAAGAATAAACTGCTATTATAATATTATTCAATATAATTTAAATAAAATCCTGCTTTTTAAAAATTTATACTTGCTAATACTTATATAAATATGTTACAATATAATCTGTACTGAATTTTAAGGGTTTTATCTTAAAAAGATAATTCCTTAATTAATAAATTTACATCACTTTTTTCATTTCGGACAGGGAGGTGGAATTTATGGCAAATGTCTGTGCAGTTTGTGGTAAAGGCAAATTTTTTGGCAACAGAATTACCCGCCGCGGTAAAGCCAAAAAAGAAGGTGGTATTGGCCGGCATGTAGTAAAGGTTGCCCCCATTACTCAAAAACCCAATTTAAAGAGAATCAGGGTG
>JAAYLO010000230.1 GCA_012521855.1 Halanaerobiaceae bacterium | reverse complement strand
GAAGTTTGCAGAGACCATGGACAGGGCTGCGGAAGAGGTGGGTGTTGACTTTATCGGCGGCTTTTCCGCTATGGTACGTAAGGGGTTTACCACCGGTGACAGGAAGCTAATCAATTCAATACCTGAGGCACTGGCAGGGACAAAGAGGGTCTGTTCATCCGTAAATGTGGCCACTACCAGGGCCGGGATAAACATGGATGCAGTGGCAGAGATGGGAAGGGTCATCAGGAGGCTCGCTGAACTCACTGCTGAAGACGGCGGTATGGGCTGCAGCAAACTGGTGGTCTTTGCCAATGCCCCGGAGGACAACCCCTTCATGGCCGGTGCCTTTCACGGGATAGGTGAAGGGGAATCCGTCATAAATGTGGGGATCAGCGGGCCCGGTGCAGTGAAGGCTGCCCTGGAGAAGGTCAGGGGACGCCCCTTTGATGAGGTAGCTGAGACCGTCAAGAGGACTGCCTTCAAGATAACGAGGATGGGGCAGCTGGTGGCCAGAGAGGCCTCGGAGATGCTGGGTGTTCCCTTCGGGATAGTTGACCTGTCCCTTGCCCCCACACCGGAGGTAGGAGATAGTGTGGCCCATATCCTGGAGGAGATGGGACTGGAATGCTGCGGTACACATGGGACGACGGCGGCACTGGCCCTCCTCAATGATGCGGTGAAGAAGGGCGGGGTAATGGCCTCTTCACATGTAGGGGGTTTGAGCGGTGCCTTCATACCCGTCAGTGAAGATGCAGGCATGATCGAGGCAGTGAAAAAAGGCGGCCTCAGCCTGGAGAAACTGGAGGCCATGACCTGTATCTGTTCGGTGGGCCTGGACATGATAGCTGTCCCGGGAGATACACCCGCAGAGACCATCGCGGCTATAATAGCCGATGAGGCGGCCATTGGAATAATCAACAACAAGACCACTGCCGTCCGGATCATCCCTGCTCCCGGTAAGGATGTGGGTGATGAGGTGGTCTTCGGCGGCCTGTTCGGCAGGGCACCGGTGATGAAGGTGAATCCCTATTCCAGCAAGGAACTCATCGAAAGGGGCGGCAGAATCCCTGCACCTCTGCACAGCCTGAAGAATTGAGCTATGAAAAAGCTTTTATCATAAAATGGCTTTCTAGATGTCTTTGGAGAGCTGACCAGGGATGGTATCAGTTATACACCAATGAGGTATATCAAGGAAGAAAACGAAATGCCCGGGGAGCATCATCTTTTAGATAACTGATGCTCCCCTTTATAATTTGAAAAAGGATATAAAATGGAAAAATAATAAAATTATAGATGGTTTTAAGCTCTTTATGCTGAATTATAAAATAAACAGCAAATAAAGATTCTGTGAGGAGGTTTAAAAAAGATGAAAACTGCCGTGATTTACAAATCTAAAACAGGCTTTACTAAAAAATATGCAGATTGGCTTGCTGAAGATTTATCTGCTGATATTTTCGAAGTTTCCGGGGTGGATTCCAGTACTTTAGAAAAATACGATACCATAATTTATGGGGGCAGCCTGCATGCAACTGGCATTATTGGTGTTGGGTTTCTTAAAAAAAACATTGATAAACTGAAGGACAAAAGGGTGATTGTCTTTGCCTGTGGTGCATCTCCAGCGAGCGAAGATGTATTGAGTGAAGTCATAATGCATAACTTCACTGCAGAACAACAAGAGCAGATCAAGTGTTTTTACTTACGGGGAGGTTTTGACTATAATAAATTACCGGCTTTTGAGAAGGTGCTCATGACATTATTCAAATGGGGGATAATCCTTAAAAAGAAAATAAAGAAGGATTTAAACTCTGATGAAATCGGCATGCTCGAAGCATACGAAAAACCGGCGGACTTTACCGAAAGGAGTAACATAGAGGAGATTGTTGCTTATGTAAATTCATAGTCTCTATTCCAGGTGAAGGTTTATAGTGAAATGAACATAATTTCTGTCGAAGGAAGAAGACTGAATGACCGGGGGAGCATTATCTTTTTGATTAATAATGCTCCCTTTTTTATTTTGAAGAAAAACAATAGAAAATGGTAATTATTATTAATTTATAGAAGGATTTCAGGATATTATGATGAATTTATATAATAAATGGAAACTATGAGAAAAATATTGTTCTGGATATTTCCCGTTATATGGTGTTAGATTAGAGAACAGTGTAAATATATAGCAGTATTTATAGCCGGTATAACTAACGTAAGTGAAGGTGATAGTTAATGCGAAATATTATTAGTAAGGAGTGTTTTTATGAGTCTCTATGAAGAGTTAATAAAGAGAAAAAATAATGGTGAAACGCTTAAAGTAGAAGATTTATCAAGTGAAGAATTAAAACAACTATTCATAGATGAAAGAAAGACAGATAGAATTCTTGCAGAGTTATTTGAAGTTAAACAATCTAAAATTACCTATCGGCGAAAAAAACTGGGAATAACGCTTAGAGATGTTATACTTGATGAATTGCTTCTGTGCAAAACAGAAAAGGCAAGAAAAATGAATTTGAAAGTTAAGGATCAAATTTTTAATATTGAAAATCTTAATATGATTTCAAAGGCAATAACACACTTCGCTTTTAGAAATGGTCCGGTTGAAGATATGCATGCACATCCAAACAATAAACTTTCTGATGAAGATATGAAAGTACTGAATAAATTCATGGTTAATAGATTAGCATATGTTTTTACTTTAATAATTGAAGAACGCTGGATTGAATTTGATTTTTTAGTAAGAAATATAGACTGGATGTATGGACATGATTGGGATGAAGCTGAACCAGATGATGGAGGAACCAGGAAAATAATAGAAATGGAAATAAAGGAAATAAAACTTGAGTAATTTTACATTAAGCACCATTACATATAACACAGTATTGATGTTTCGAGTTTTAGGAAGTCAAATTATCATGTTGACTAAGCATGTTAGGTTATAAAACTACTGCAACCACATTAATTAGCTAAAATAACAATATGATTTATAGGGAGGTAGGCCTTATGCCATTTTCTAAAGTTGCAGCGGTAAAAGGAAATGATCAATGGGATATATTTGTGAAAAGGCAATCAGATATATACCAAAGGCTTGACGATATTCGCAGTGATTTCTGGCGGGATTATAACAGAATATTACACTGTACTGCTTATCGTAGGCTAAAACATAAGACCCAGGTATTCTTCGCTACTCGAAATGATCACATTTGTACACGTATAGAACATGTGAATCATGTTGCATCAGTTAGTGCTACCCTATGTAAAAAATTAAGTCTCAATGTAGAGCTGGCGGTCGCTATTGCAACAGGTCATGATTTGGGTCATGCTCCCTTTGGACATGAAGGAGAAAAGATATTGCGGGAAATAGTTTCTATATAGCCCCCTAACAGAATTGGAGAAAATGATTGAAGAAGAGATAATGAAATGAATTGAAATGAATAGAGGGACATAATTATGAATAAACATAATTATTCAGATGAATTAAAAGAACAGGTTGTTAAAGAATGATGAGAAATAGGTAATATTGCATCAGTAGCCAGAAGGCATGGAATATCAAAACATACAGTATATTCCTGGGTAAAAAGGCTAAGCTTAATGGTTCAATTAAATCTCTCTCTCTAAAGAGAAAGAAAAACAATTTAAGGAAATTAAAAAACAGGCTGAAAGAAGTCAGCACAGAAAATGATCAACTAAAAAAATTACTTGCTGAAAAAAACTGGAACTGGGTATTTTAAGAGACTTAAGAGATTCCGTAAACCCCAGGTAGCCGACAGAGTCAAAATAGCTCAAAAGTGGATCAATAGGGGGTTTAGAGATGAATTCATTAGATCATAAAGAAAAAATTAAACCAGATTCATTTATTGCAACAAAATAAATAACTAAGAATAAGTGAGGACTTCAAAGGTTTTCTATAAAATTAGGGGATTGGACCGTTATTCTAGATTTGTTTATTTCATTTATTAATACAATGATATTGGGTTTTTATGAACATTTTCAGAACTTTGTACAAGTCTTAAAACCATTAATCTTCATACAGAAAAGAACTATACGGAAACAAATAGACAGCTTTGAAAAGTTAATGATTATTGAAGATTATGGGAATACTGAAGTGTTTATAAAGGGAGTGGAGAGAATAATAAAAGCTTCTAAAGATGAAGCTTATAATTATTCGTTTAGATTTGTAGTAAGAAAGCAACTAATGTGTTACCAAGAGTTGCTATTTGATAAAAGATAACAAATTGTGGATATATTTTTTGGTGAGGGGGCAAGAAAAAAACGGCATTAACTTCTCTAAAGCAAGAATAGTATGTTTGTGTTAGTTTTACCTCACTTGTTCCGGATGATAGTATAGATTTAACGGAGATTGATAAATAATGCTTTACACTATCTGTCTAATAATGTGAATAAACTAAGGAGGGAAAAGATGCGTACATATATCATTGGAGCAGGATTTTCGCATGCAGTTGCAAATGCTCCACTTATGTGGCAATTATGGGATTATATTAAAGTTGCTTATGAAAAAGAAAAATGCAGAGAGGGATCTTCTAATCGTGTTGAGTTATTTGAAAAACTGAATGATTTTATAAATAAAATAGAACTGTTGGCTAAAGCGAGATTTAACCAGGAAGATCAAAAAAAGATTTATGGTGGAGTAAGAGAAAATTTAGAATATTTGCTTACACTTTTAGATATTCACCATGAATATAGCGCACACTTCAAGTTTGACGAACAAAAAGCTGAAGTATGCCCTTATCCAGTAATTCCATTTCCATATATAGGTAAAATAGAGTATCTTAAAAATGCTATATCAACTTATTTATACATTGTTTTTCAAGATTTAAAAGAAAATGAAATCTTAAATAAATTTACCTCATTAGTAAAAGAAAACGATAGCTTTATCAATTTTAACTATGATCTATTATTGGAGAAAGGTTTATGGGATAAAAAATTATGGTCTCCTCTTGGCGGTTATATTGGTATTAATTCATTTGAACATGATAGTGATTTAAATGATTTGGATAATGCCGGTCGAATATCAAAAACGTATATATATAAAATGCATGGCTCTTTAATGTTTTTTTCACATGGTTTAAAACCAGATAATATAAAAATAAAATTGGACAATTACGAAAAATGGGATTTTTTCTTTAAAGAGTTTCATGATTTGTTATCAAGGGCTCCTAAAAAACCTTCAGGAAAAGTATCTAGAAAAATATCAAAAGGTTACTTAGGAACATATCATCCGCATTGGATATTACCTTCATTTGTAAAGCCTTTTGATTCAAAAATTTTTTATAGCATATGGCGTGCAGCATTTGATTTAGTTAGAAATACTGAAGAATTACATATAATAGGCTATAGTTTTAGGCCGGAAGATACTAATGGCCAATTATTACTATTAAATCTATCTGAGAATAGTAAAGTTATTTTAGTGGATCCAAATGAAAGTTTAAAAAATAGAATTGAAAATATTATAGGTAAGTCAGTCTCTAAATATTATAAGTCGATAATTGATTATATTTGTGAGCAGCAAAAATCTAGATAACGGTATTTTAGGGGGGAGAATTAATCAAACAGAATTTACTCTTTTAGATTTTAGTGAGAGTTAGAAATGGCTTAAATTCGTATTATATTAGTTAAATGAAAATAATCACGATTGATCGTGTGTGTCTTTGTTATCGCTAGACAGTAACATTTGTTATGAAAAATTGGATAGGCTACACTAAATAGGACAATTTAATTCCGAACAATGATATAATAAAAATATATGTCATGGGAGGAATTAAGATGGCAAGAGGAAGACGATACGAGGAAGAATTTAAGAAACAAATAGTAGCTTTATTTAACGGCGGTAAATCATTGGCTGACATCAATAGGGAGTATGGTATTGCAAAATCCACGGTCAAAACATGGGTCGAAAGGCTTAATAATTCAGGTTCACTTGACATTAACGATAACCGCACTGAAGAGGAAAAGGAATTAATTGCATTAAGAAAAAGAGTAAAGCAACTAGAAATGGAAAATGATATTTTAAAGCAGGCAGCGCTAATACCAGGCAAAAAGTAGACCTAATTATCTCCAACAGGGATAAATACAGTATTAGCGCAATGTGTAAACTTCTTAAGGTCCCAAGAAGTCTTGTATATTACCATATTAATACCAGGCAAAAAGCTAGCAAGATTTCTGAAGAAGAAGTAAAACTTGAATTAGAATATTTAGAGAAAGCAGAAACAATTATGGAACCAGAAAGATCAAGAAGCAGCTAGAGCGGGAAGGAATAACGGCATCCAGGCGCAAAATAGGGCAAATCATGAAGAAATATGCATTGGTATCCAGTTATACCGTAGCCCAGTACAAGGTGAGCAGACAGGGCTGCAATGAGAACAGAACAGGAAATACAGTGTATAGGGAACTTAATAATAGGGCTAAGCTAGAGGGAGTTGTTAGCGACCTTACATATGTAAGGGTAAACGGCCGATGGTCGTATATATGCGTTTTACTGGATTTGCATAATAAAGAGATCATAGGTTGTTCTGTTGGCAAAAATAAAACCGCAGAACTTGTATATAGGTCATTCCTGAACTGTAGATATCCCCTGACAGAGATAAAGATATTCCATACAGATAGGGGCAATGAGTTTAAAAATAAATTAATTGATGAAGTGATAGATGCCTTCGGGATAGAAAGATCTTTGAGCAGTAAAGGTTGCCCCTATGATAATTCAGTCGCTGAAAGTCTATATAATATATTAAAAACGGAGTTTATAAAGGGTAAGATATTTGATAATCTAGAGCATCTGTATATAGAGTTAGCTGATTATATAAATTGGTACAATAACCACAGACTACATGGATCACTAGATTATCTTACCCCAATGGAATATAAGGGAAAAGAAAGCCAGCCTAATAGATTTCAAGATAAATATGTGATGAATTTGTAACTATATGGTAAGACTGCCTTTGGTTTTGTCAAGGGCGAGCGTAGCGAGTTCATTTTACCCTTGACGAAGCCAAAAAGGCAATCTTATAATTACCAATAAATTCATACACTGTTAAATAAATTGTTCGGTTTAAATATGTCCAAAAAAGTGTTGACATATCATATTTTTATTATATCATTGTTTGGAATTAAATTGTCCTATTTAGTGTAGCCTATCCAACTAAAATAGAAAAATTAATTTTTAACTTGAGCAGGATTGTTCTAAACAACAAAATGAGTTTAACAGAAATTGATAAATAGAACTCTATACTCTCTGCCTGAAAATATAAATAGGTAAATTGTCTCCTGGTAATAATTCTAAATACTCACAGTTATAATCAAGATATCTCCCTCCAGTTTCCGGTATAATATCTTTAAATATTATACAGGAAAGATTAAAATTATGTAAAAAAAAGATGATTGAAATGGTTAAAAACAAGAGAAATACTTAGAAATACTGAAACAAGGATTAAACGTATTATTAAAGCTGATTTTTTAATTATCAAAATTTGTAAAGTTTTATTAGACATTCAAAAGAGAAGGTCAAAACTCCATAAGAATACAAAATATAAAGGAAAATATAAAAATATATAGAAATAAAACATATATAGATATATTTTTACTTTTATATACGAGTAACTAAATGCACTTAAACTTAAAAGCACGTAGGAGTGATACAGTTGAACAACTTTCAGGAAAAAGTAAACTTTATATGGAGTATAGCAGAACTTTTAAGGGGGCCATATAAAAAAGAACAGTATGGTGATGTAATACTACCCATGGCAGTGCTCAGGAGGTTTGACTGTGTTCTTGAAGACACCAAGCCAGAGGTATTGGAAAAATATGAATTACTGAAAAAAACAGGGCTGCAAAATGTAGACCCTATTTTAAATAGAATCTCTGGACAGGAGTTTAATAATACCAGCAAATATGATTTTCAAAAACTACTGGCTGATCCTGATAATATTGCAAGTAATTTAAGAAATTATATTAATGGCTTTTCAAAAAATGCCAGAGAGATTATTGAGCATTTTGATTTTGATAAAGAGATTACAAAACTTAATGATAATAATCTGCTCTATCTTGTCATATCTGAATTTAGTAAAATAGATCTTCACCCAGATAAAGTAAGCAATATTGAAATGGGATATATATTTGAAGAATTGATAAGGAGATTTTCCGAACATGGGGAGGCAGGGGACCACTATACTCCTCGTGAGGTTATAAAATTAATGGTCAATATCCTCCTGAATGAAGATAATGAGGAATTGACCCAGCCAGGACTTGTTGTAACTGTTTACGATTGTTGTGCCGGTACCGGGGGTATGCTTTCTGTGGCAGAGAATTACATGAGGGAATTAAATCCTGGAATACAGGTAGAATTATTTGGACAGGAAATAAATCCGCAAT
>JAAYLO010000229.1 GCA_012521855.1 Halanaerobiaceae bacterium | reverse complement strand
GGTGATACCATCACACCGATGTGGATTTCCCTGATGACTACAATTATTATCAGGGTGCCCATTGCCTATGGCCTTGCTTTCCTGACAAGGAGCCCGGAGTTTCCTACCGGCAGGCCGGAATCAGTCTTTGTTTCCCTGCTCCTGGCCTGGATTTCAGGTGCTGTAATAAATACAGTTTTCTATAGAAAAGACAGGTGGAACCGGGTTGGCTTTTTAAACAGGAGTGCGTCGGAGGAACAGTAAACTATTAATACAGGCCCATATAAAAGCTCTGGCTTTTCTTAAAATAGAAGATTAAGCAGAAAAACCTGATTTATAGCCGGGTTAAATTTTGAACCGGTATAAGTCAGGTTTTTTATAGTCCAAAAGTCCTTAAATTGTATAAAATAGGAAAAAGCTATTTACAAAGAGTATTATTTATACTAAAATAAAAATGGTTATTTGTACTAAAAAATAAAAAATACCGGAAAAAGATAAAAAGGTAAATATTAAATTTATGAGAGGTGTTATATTATCTTGAACAAAAAAAGATTTCTGTTTCTAATGATAATATTAGCTGTATTTTTGTTAATAATAGTTTATTGGAAGAATAACCCGTCTCCTGAAAAGGTAGTTACAAATTTTTTTCTCTGTTTAAAGGAGGGGAAAGAGGAGGAAGTAAAAAATAAAGTAGCTACGGAGAGTATTGATGAAGTCCTTGATGTTTTTACAAATATCAATATATTTGAAGATGATCTTTTATTGAGAATTTTTTCAGAACAATATTCTTTTACTGTACTGGATACAGAAAAAGATGGCAGAAATGCACTGGTCAGGCTGAGCATTTCTTTTCCTGATCAGGAGGAAGTGACCAATAGTTATATTAATGAACGCCAGAAGGTAATTTATAGTTATCTGTTGGATGAAATAGATGAAAACCAGCTGAAACAGAGGAATGAAGATATTATTTTAGATATATTCAAAAAAGCAGAAATAAGCGACTGGGATGCAGGAGTTTATCTTCAGCACCTTGAAGGAGAGTGGAAGATAACTGATTGGGATTTTGATTATTCCATGGAATTTTTTGCAAAAGAGTTTATAGAAAAATATAGAAATCTAATTATAACTGAACCTGAAGAAGTAATTGTCCGTTTCTGGTATAAGCTCAGGAACCAGGACATAGATTCTGCAAATAAACACATTTATCCAGGACGGGAAGAGATAGCAATGGAATTTTTTGATCCAGAGGAATTTCAGGAGTATCTTGGAAAATTATCTCCAGAATTTATGAGTGAATTTGATAATAAAATATATCTGGCAGCATGTGGAACAGAAATAAACAATGAAGGTGAAGCTGTTGTTGATATATTATTAACAGTCCCTGATCTAGAGAAGGCCTTTGATATGCTGGCTGAAGAATTTGCAGAAATTCTCTTTGATTATATAATTTTGGGACTCGATGAATCAGAAATAGAAAAAAGACTGGATAGGGCTGGTACAAGGATTTTTAGGTATGTAGATACAGTTTCCTTCAGGGAAAAAGCTTATCTCAGTAAGTATGATGGAGTCTGGAAAATATATGACTGGAATTTTGATAATTACAAAAACTCATTTATGAACTGGATAGAATCACTGGAAGATTGAGAATTATATTGAACAAGGGGGAGAAAATAACCCGGGGATTTCCGGGTATTGATTTTATTAATATATAATGATATAATTTAGCTATAATTGATAAAGGAGGTTTCCAGGTGTTTTACATTAGACCACGTTTTTAAAAGTTTGAACCGTTAAGTTAATAACGTTTCAAAGCCCTGTCTGTGCTACACAGTCTCAGTGGGGTTGG
This sequence comes from Halanaerobiaceae bacterium, assembly GCA_012521855.1. Classification (GTDB taxonomy): domain Bacteria; phylum Bacillota; class Halanaerobiia; order Halanaerobiales; family DTU029; genus JAAYLO01. Next base: position 7,500 of record JAAYLO010000229.1, on the reverse strand, counting down.
TCTATGTATTTCCATGGGAGCCTTTTATAAAAACTTAATAATCATACAAGTATTATAGATATGAATATATAAGAATTCATGTAATTATGTATTATAGAAGGCATTTTCAAATAAACACCATAAAATTTGAAATATAAAATACGTAGATTTACACCATTTGATGGCAGCACAGGCAGATACCTGTGTTTTTTTATTTACGGAAAAAAATAATGAAAGGATTTTGAAGATGACTGAAAAGATAAAAGCAATCGCAATGGGTGTAAATATAAAAAACTCTGAAGACAATTTTGATTATATGATGGAAGAATTAAAGGGCCTGGCAATAGCCTGTGATATGGAGGTAGTCGGTGAGCTTGCCCAGAACCTGGATCATATTAATAAAGCCCATTATATCGGTTCAGGGAAAATAGAAGAACTTAAGGGATTAATAGAATTTACAGGGGCAGAAGTTGTGATTGCCAATGATGAATTATCACCATCCCAGATCCGGGTTCTAGAGGATGAACTGAATATCCGGGTGATTGACAGGACCATGCTGATACTGGATATATTCGCTCAACGTGCCAGGACCAGGGAGGCAAAATTGCAGGTGGATGTTGCCAGGTTACAGTACCTCCTGCCAAGATTGATTGGACAGAAGGATTATGATCAACAGGGCGGCAGGGAAGGCCTTCACAATAGAGGTGCGGGAGAGACCAAATTGGAGCTTGACCGCAGGAGGATTGAGGATAAGATAGCCAGTCTGAAAAAAGAACTGGAGAATCTGGGTTATCAAAGGGAAACCCAGAGGAGTAAGCGGAAAAAATCCGGTTTACCCCTTGTCTCCCTGGTTGGATATACAAATGCTGGGAAATCCTCTATCATGAATGCCCTGGTGGAAATGTACGGTTCAGCACAGGACAAAAAGGTCTTTGAAAAGGATATGCTGTTTGCTACACTGGAAACATCAGTAAGGAAAATAGACCTCCCTGACAGGGAGAGTTTTCTCCTTGCAGATACGGTCGGCTTTATATACAAACTGCCCCACAATCTGATTAAGGCCTTCCGCTCAACCTTAGAGGAAGTTGTAGATTCTGATCTCCTGCTCCATGTGATTGATTATTCAGAGGCAAATCATGAAAAATTCATTGAGGTGACAGAAGAAACCTTAAGAGAGATTGGAGCAGACGGTATTCCTGTTATCCAGGTCTTTAATAAGACTGATCTGACAGATACTGAGATGCCCCTGGTAGTTAATAACCGGGTCTATTTATCTGCTAAAGAAAGAATAGGGATAAAAGAACTGGTACAATTAATCAGTGACGAAATCTTTAAGGATTTTGTGGAATGTGAAATGCTGATTCCCTATGATCAGGGACAGATCTTATCCTATTTCCATGAAAATGCCCATGTCCTCAAAATTGAATATGAAGAAGAGGGTGCCAGGATAATCCTGGAATGTAAAGAAAGTGATTATGAAAAATATCAGGATTATTCTGTATCCAGGATAAAGTAATAAATTACAGCCTTAATCCCTTATCAGGGAATTAAGGCTGTTTTTATAAAAATAAAAAAAAGGGAGGACTAAGAAGAAGTGAAGTGTAATAAGGCATATCGTCTGTCGTTTACGGAGAGGGCAAAAGACATAGTCAGTAAAATGTCTCTGGAAGAAAAGGTATATTTGATGAGCGGGAATATGACCTTACAGGATTTTGCAGAGGACATGAAAAAGGGACTGCATTACAATGAGGTGCCCTATCCCGCAGGAGGCAATGAAGAAAAAGGAGTACCGCCCATGATGTTCTGTGACGGCCCCCGCGGGGCGGTCCAGGGTAATAGCACCTGTTTCCCGGTAAGTATGGCCAGAGGGGCTACCTTTGATACTGAACTGGAAGAGAGAATCGGCCGGGCTATCGGGAAAGAGATCAGGGCACATGGAGGCAATCTTTTCGGCGGGGTCTGTATTAATCTCCCCTACAACCCGGGCTGGGGGAGGAGCCAGGAAACATATGGTGAGGATTCATTCCATATCGGACAGATGGGATCAGCACTGGTCCGTGGGATTCAGGAAGAAAATGTAATCGCCTGTATCAAGCATTATGCCTTTAACAGCATGGAGATTTCCCGCTTCAAGGTTAATGTCACTGCTGATAAAAGAACTGAGCGGGAGGTGTATTTGTCCCATTTCAAGGATTGTATTGATGCAGGGGCAGCCTGTGTAATGAGTGCCTACAACCTCTACCAGGGTGTCCACTGTGGCCATAGTGATTACCTGCTAAGACAGGTTCTGAAAGGCGAGTGGGATTTTGACGGATTTGTCATCAGTGATTTTATCTGGGGCGTAAAGGATACTGTAGAGGCTGCCAATGCAGGTATGGATATAGAGATGTGTGCAACCAGATTCTTTGGGGACAAACTTGTAGAAGCCGTAAAGAAGGGAGAGGTCAGGGAAGAGGTCATTGATGAAGCAGCAGTCAGGATAGTCCGTACACTACTGGCCTTTACAGAGGCAGATGACAGAGAATATGGGAAAGAATTGATCGGTTCGAAAGAACATATTGCCCTTGCCCTGGAGGCTGCTGAAAAATCCATGACTCTGATGCAGAACAGGAATAATCTTCTGCCACTGGATAGAAACAAGATAAAGAGGCTTGCCCTGAGCGGTAAACTGGCTGTCAGTGGTAATATTGGTGATCATGGCTCCAGCCGGGTTTATCCTGAATACATAGTTACACCACTGGAAGGCCTGAAAAATACAGCCCCCGGGATAGAACTGCTCTATGATGACGGACAGGATCTGGAAAAGGCAAAGGAACTGGTCAAATCTGCCGATGCAGTGGTCTTTGTCCTGGGTTATGACCATGATGATGAAGGTGAGTATATTGCCGGCAGTTTCAGTGAGGAAGAAGGGATCGATCTGGATATTACAGCAGTGGGAGGCGGATCAGATTTTCTGTCTGTCGGAGGCGACAGGAAGGAATCACTGGGGCTCCACAGGGAGGATATAGAGCTGATAAAAAACCTCGGACCTCTGAACAGGAATTCAGTGGTTGTTCTGATTGGCGGTAATATGATCATGATTGATGAATGGAAGGATGATGTCTCATCCATACTGATGGCCTATTACCCGGGGATGGAGGGTGGAACGGCCATTGCCAGGACCCTTTTTGGGGAGGTGAATCCAGGCGGCAAACTGCCCTTTGTAGTCCCCTGCAGGGAGAGTGATCTGCCACAGGTAGACTGGGATACCACCGGGCAATTCTATGAGTACTATCACGGTTATGCAAAACTGGAAAAAGAGGGTATCAAGCCCCTGCTCCCATTCGGATTTGGCTTATCCTATACTACTTTTGAATTTACAAATCCTGTGTTTACAACAGACGGTGAATATGTAAAGGCAGCCTGTGAAGTCAGGAATACTGGAGGGCGCAAGGGTGATGAGGTTGTCCAGATGTATGTAGGTTTTAGAAATTCTGCCATTGACAGGCCGGTAAAAGTCCTCCGCGGCTTTAAAAGGATCAGCCTTGAGCCGGGCGAGAAAAAGACTATAGAAATAAGCTGCCCTGTTGAAAGGTTGAAATGGTTCAATCCAGAAACAAATGAATGGGAACTGGAACACATGGAATATGAGGTCTATATAGGCAATAGCAGCTCCAATGATGATCTGCTTATGGGTACTGTGACACTGTAGCTATGCTTTCAGTGGATTAGAATTATCCCTTCCGGGTATACTTTTTAGTAGAAAGAAGATAAAAAAGAGGTGATCTTATTGGCAAGGATTCTGGCTTCTCCCGGTAAATACATACAGGGAAAGGGTGTTTTAAAGGATCTCGGTAAATATGTCAATGATTTTGGTGAAAGGATTTTAGGAATAATTGATCCTGTCGTAAAAGAACTATATGCAGAAGAACTGCAGTCGGGCCTGGCCGGGAAGGAACTCATCATGGAGACCTTTGGGGGTGAATCTTCAAAAAAAGAGATAGAAAGACTTGCGGAAATAGCCAGGCAGAATAATATTGAGCTCATAATGGGGGCTGGCGGTGGTAAGACCATTGATACAGCAAAAGCCGTTGCATATTATACGAAAACACCGGTTATGATAATTCCTACCATAGCAGCTACTGATGCTCCATGCAGCGCCCTGAGTGTAATTTATACAGAAGAGGGAGTATTTGAAGAATATCTCTTTTTACCCCGGAATCCGGATATAGTAGTTGTTGATACAGAGATAATAGCCAGAGCACCGGTACGGTACCTGGTGTCAGGTATGGGAGATGCCCTTGCTACCTATTTTGAAGCAAGTGCCTGTGCAAAAACAAAAGTGCAAAGCATTGCCGGCGGGAGCCAGACCATGACTGCACTCAGTTTAGCGAGGCTCTGTTACGATACCCTCTTAAAATACGGACATGCAGCAAAAAAGGCAGCAGAAGCCAGTGTTGTAACAGAAGCCCTGGAGAAAATAATCGAGGCCAATACCCTGCTCAGCGGGCTTGGCTTTGAAAGCGGGGGACTGGCAGCAGCACATGCTGTCCATAATGGTTTTACAGCTCTCGAGGAAACCCATGATAGGACTCATGGTGAAAAGGTAGCTTATTCCACTCTGGTACAGATGGTACTGGAAGACAGGGATCCGGAAGAGATTGAAAAGGTGTTTGCTTTTTGTAAGGGATTGGGGCTTCCTACTACACTCTCAGAACTGGGTGTCAAGGAAATAAAGGAAGAAGATATAATGAAAGTTGCCTGGGCCAGTTGTGCCGAAGATGATACCATGCATAATATGCCCTTTGAAATTACTCCGGAAATGGTGAAAGACGCAATCATAGCTGTAGACAGACTGGGCCGGTAGATTAAGTTTTTTGTGGTTAAATTAAGGCCGGGAAGGCTGTCCCGTTTAGAGAGGCTTTCCCGGCCTTTTTTTATACAGGGAAAATAGAAAAAATCATAGAAAAAATCATTGATTAATTAATAATTTTATTATATAATATGACTGGAGATTCATATGAATATGAATTCATATTCATCTTTTTGATAAAAATTCAGGGAAAGGGGTGTGAAGGATGCCTAAAGAAACCTTTTTTAATCTGCCTGCCGGGAAAAGGGAAAGGATTATCGAGGCAGCACTGGATGAATTCTCTACATATTCTTTTCATAAGGCCAGGATAACAGCTATTGAAGATAGAGCAGGTATTGCCAAAGGGAGTTTTTATCAGTATTTCGAAGACAAGAAGGACCTTTATAAATATCTCATGGAATTACTTGTGGAAAAGAAACTATCATATATAAACAGAGATATGATGGTAAACAAAGAGAAATACGGCTTCTTTCAGCTCTTGCGGGAAGTCTATCTCAGCGGAATCAGGTTTGCCAAAGAGAATTCCCGTCTGGTGCCGATATGGATGATGTTGGTTACGGACAGGGATTTACTACAGGAGATTTACGGCGAGCACCGGGATAAAAGTGCAGATTTTTTTAAGGAATTACTGGAATTTGGAAAGGCAAAGGGGGAGCTTGCCCCGGATCTTGATGTATCGCTAACCGCCACTATGCTTCAAAGCCTGACCTTTTCCCTGATAGATCTGATAATCGAGGACGGTAAGCTGGATATGGATGATATGGTGATTATCGATAAGATGCTTGATTTTGTGGAGAATGGTATCAAGAAAAGGGCTCAGGGATAATAAATAAGAGGAGGTAATGAGTGATGGCATTACTTGAATTGAAGGAGGTCCGGAAGATTTACCGGCAGGGCAAGATCGAGGTACCGGCCTTAAGGGGAATTGACCTTACAGTTGAGAAAGGAGAGTTTACCACTGTTTTCGGCCCGTCCGGCTCAGGAAAGACCACCCTGCTGAACCTGATAGGCTGTCTGGATAAAGCCAGCAGCGGGGAGATTGTTTTTGACGGAAGGGAATTGACCGGGCTCGATAAGAAAGAACTGGCCGTGTTGAGGAGGTATCATATCGGTTTTATCTTTCAAAGCTATAACCTGATTCCGGTTTTGACTGCCTATGAGAATGTAGAGTTTGCCATCAGGCTGGTGGATAAGTTTGATAAGGGGGAGATCAGGGAAAGGGTCTTGAAAATACTGGTTGATGTTGGGCTGGAAGGAATGGAAAACAGGAGGCCCAATGAACTGTCCGGAGGCCAGAAACAGAGGGTGGCAATAGCCAGGGCCCTGATCAAGGAACCTGCACTGGTGCTTGCTGATGAACCCACTGCAAATCTGGATTCAAAGACCAGTGAAGAGGTCCTGGAGATAATGGTCAAGATGAACCAGGAACTGGGGACAACATTTATCTTTTCTACTCATGACCCGCAGGTAATGGATTATGCCCGGAGGATGCTGGAAATAAGGGATGGCCTGATTTCCCAGGACCAGAGGAGGGAAGTGGAAGATGTTTCTCACTAAACTGGCCTTTAAAAACCTGGTCCGCCACCGGAACAGGACCATCATAACATCTATCATCATTGCCCTGGCCATCTTCATATATATCATCTATGATTCCCTGATTGGAGGCATGACAGAGATGTCCTATGCTACCATAATCGATTTTGAGAGCGGCCATTTACAGCTCGTAGATGAAAACTACTGGGAGGAAGAGGAGAAATTGCCCCTGGATAATTTATTCACCTATAATGATGAACTAAAGATAATGGTAGAGGCTGTTGCAGGATACCTGGCTGCTTCAGCTGAGTTGAGCTTCACAGCACAGCTGAATAACGGAATAGATGAACTGCCCGTTCTGGGTAAGGGCATAGATCCGGCCGTTTTTGAAGAGGTTTTCAGGATGGAAAACAATTTTGAAGAGGGTTCCATGTTCCTTCCGGGAGAGAGGAAGGCCGTACTGGGAAAGAGACTGGCTGAGCTCATGGAATTGGGGGTTGGTGATTTCATTACCCTCCTTGTAAAAGGGAAGCACAATACCTTTAATACCATTGATGTGGAGATTGCCGGCCTGGTCCACACCAGCAATCCATCTGTTAATCAGAATACGGTCTACCTGCCCCTTGATCTGGTTCAGGAAGCCCTCAATACAGGGGACCAGGTCAGTAAGGTGATTATAAGGCTTGAGGACAAGGGCCTTTCTGCAGAGGCTGCTGAAGAACTGGAATCTCTCCTGCAAAAGGAGTATCCCGGACTGGCAGTATATCCCTGGTATACCCTTGAGGCCATTACCTTCCTTGGTGCTGCTGAGCTGGAGAAACAGGTAATCCTGGCCATCATTCTGACCATTGCGGCTATAGCCATCATTAATACAGTGATTCTGGCTGCCCTGGAGAGGATGACCGAGATAGGAATGATGAAGGCCCAGGGTCTGCAGAACCATGAGCTGGTTTATACATTTGTCATGGAATCAACAGGTATCGGTATTATAGGCGGAATAATCGGTATGATTATAGGAATAATAGCTGTCTGGCTTATGTCCAGATATGGTGTGGATTTCAATGCCCTGGTTGGAATGGATATGGCTTCCTTTGGTTTACCAATACTGGGCAAAACCTATGGAGTCTGGAATCCGG
>JAAYLO010000228.1 GCA_012521855.1 Halanaerobiaceae bacterium | reverse complement strand
TTCAGGCCTACACCCGTTACAACCTGATCGGCCTTAAATTTGATGGTAAAAAGTGCAAATAATGCAGCCAGCAAGCCTCCTGCCACTGCTGCCATAAGTACACCGAACCAGGGACTGCCTGTATAATAAGAGCCAAGTACCCCTGCAAAAGCCCCTGTCAATATCATTCCTTCCAGACCGATATTGATAATCCCTGCCCGTTCAGAAAAGGCACCGCCCATTGCCGCCAGGGCTATTGGTGTAGCCATCCGGATGGCAGCAGCAAAAGTATTGATACTGAAAATCACTCCCAGAATATCACTCATCAAGACCAGCTCCTCTCCGGACAGGTATGAGTTTTCCTATAACCTGAATAAAAGCAGGTGCAGCCACAAAGATAATAACAAGGCCCTGTACTATAGTCATCAGATCACTGGGGATTCTGGCAAATAACTGCATGGACATCCCTCCAGCTTCCAGTGCTCCAAAGAGTAATGCAGCCAGGAATACCCCCCAGGGTTTATTCCTGCCCAGAACAGCGACTGCAATACCGGTAAAACCATATCCCGGTGAAAAGTTAGTAATAAACCTGTGTAATACTCCCAATACCATCGTGCTGCCTGTCAGACCCGCTATTGCCCCGCTTAAACACATACTCATAATTAAAACACGGCTGGTAGAAATACCGGCATATTCAGCAGCAGAAATATTCTGGCCCACTGCCTTCATATCATAGCCTGCTGAGGTCTTTTTAAAGAAAAGATCAAGTAGAATAACTGTAAATATGGCAATAAAAATAGCCCAGGTCAATCTGGAATATGGTATAAGTTCTTTGAGTCTTGTTGATTCAGGGATAAATACAGTCTGGTCAACAGGTCCGTCTGCCTTGAAATAATTCTTCAAGAAAAAAGTAGTACCAAGAATCCCTATATAATTAAGCATAATGGTTGTAATGACTTCATGTGCCCCTGTTTTTGCCTTTAAATATCCGGGGAAAATACCCCAGATCCCCCCAGCTGCAGCTCCGGCGAGTATTGATAAAGGAATTAATACCGGACCCGGTAATTTGGCAAAGGTAATGGCTGTAATAGCAGTGGCAAATGCACCCCAATACAACTGCCCTTCACCACCAATATTAAATAAACCACACTGAAAACTGACAGCTACTGCCAGTCCAGTGAATATCAGCGGAATCGTCTTTAAAAGAGTCTGGGAAAGGTTGTAAGTGTTACCAAAGGCACCATAAAAAAGATTATAATAAGCATTAATTACATTATGCCCTGATAAAAATATCAGAACAGCGCCGATGATAAGAGCAAAGATTATTGCCAGAATTGAGTAGAGAATATTTGCGAGAAAAGACATATTCTTAATTTTTTCAATTATTTTCATGATTGTAACACCTCCACCTCCTGGCCGGCCATTAGCAATCCAAGTTCTTCTTCAGTAAAATCCTCTGTCCGGCCTTCAGCAACGATCCTGCCTTCATAAATAACCATAATCCTGTCACTTAATGATCTAAGTTCATCAAGTTCTGCAGAAATCAGTAAAATTCCTTTGCCTCTATCCCGTAACTGGAGTAACAGATTGTGGATATATTCAACTGCCCCGACATCTACTCCCCTGGTAGGCTGTGAAGCCAGAATAAATTCAGGATCAGCCAGTAATTCTCTCCCTATAAGTAATTTTTGCTGGTTTCCTCCTGATAACTCGCTTACTCTGGCCTTTGTACTGGAACACTTTATATCAAACTCCTTAATTATCTTCTCTGTATATTCCTTTATTTTATCTTCATCAATGATACCTCTTTTTGCAAAAGGGGGCTTCCATTCAGAGCCCAGCATAACATTTTCTTCAATAGTAAAACTTTCTATTAGTCCTCTTTTTAAGCGGTCAGATGGTATATAGGCCATTCCTGTGTTCCTTTTTTCTCTGGTACTGAAAGAACTGATATCTCTCCCATTTAAAATAAATGTACCTTTTTCTATGGGCCGGAGACCCATGATAGCCTCTTCCAGTTCCAGTTGTCCGTTTCCTTCAACACCTGCTAAACCCAGTATCTCTCCTTTTTCGATCTGAAAATTGACATTTTTTAATGACAGGTTGCTGGATACATTTTTCAGCGACAGGTCTTTTACCTCAAAAATTACATTGTTTTTCTCCCTTTCACTTTTTTCAACCTGAAGCAAAACATCCCGGCCAACCATCATCCTGGCCAGTTGAACCGGATCTGTTTCAGCAGTATTTACAGTGCCTGCTTTTTTTCCATTTCTCAAAATAGTCACTCTATCTGAAATAGCCATGGTTTCCTTTAATTTATGTGTAATAAAAATAATAGTTTTACCGTCATTTTTAAGCTCCCTCATAACCTGAAATAACTCTTCAGTTTCCTGTGGTGTCAAAACAGCCGTCGGTTCATCCAGAATCAATATTTCTGCTTTACGGTAGAGGGCTTTTATGATTTCTACCCTCTGCTGCTCACCAACAGAAATATCCTCAATAACAGCCGTCGGATTGATCCTGAGATTATATCTCCCGGCTATCTCTTCTACTCTTTTCAGAGCTTCCTTCTCATCAATAAATATACCTTTTGATGGTTCCTCTCCTGCTATTATATTTTCTGTAACTGTAAAACGATTTACCAGCATAAAGTGCTGATGAATCATACTGATACCCAGGTCGATAGCCTTGCGCGGACTGTCTATATTGATTTCCTGATTATTAATAAAAATACTGCCAGAATCCTTACTGTATAAACCAAATAATATCTTCATCAGGGTAGTTTTTCCTGCACCATTTTCCCCGAGTAAACAGTGTATCTCACCCTTTTTGATGGCGAGATCTATATTGTCATTGGCCAGAATATCTCCAAATTTTTTTGAGATACCCCTTAATTCAACAGCATACATAATAATCCCTTCCTGTTTAATTGACATAAAATCTTTATAAACCAACCTCTTATGTAATTTAAACAGGAAGAGGCAGCAAACCTGCCCCTGTCCTGTTTAGGCAAGCACTTTAAGCAATTTATTTTTTTATAGTATCAGGAATATCTATTTCCTTGTTCTTCATTAATTCTTCTACTTCTTCCAGTTTATTGATAATATCTTCTGGCAGTAAGTTTTTCGAGTAGCCTAGTCCGCCTTCTTTTACACCCAGGACATGTGTATCGCCTTCAAAAGTATCATTCAGGACCTGTTCTATAACAAGGAATACAGTATTGTTAACAAACTTCATTCCATTTGTCAGAACATGCTCAGGAGCCAGGTGTCCCTGATCTGAGTCAGCACCGATGGCATAACAGTCTTGCTCTTCAGCAGCCATTATAACACCGAGACCGGATCTTCCGGCAGCACCCCATATTATATCAGCTCCTCTTTCAATCTGGGAAAGGGTCAATTCCTTTCCTTTGGCAGGATCTGCCCAGTCCCCTACATAGGCATAAAGGACTTCTACCTCTGGATCGATATATTTGGCACCAGCGATATAGCCGGCTATATTTGCCTCAATAAGAGGAATCTCCATCCCGCCGATTACACCGATCACTTTTTCAGGATTTATCTTCGGATCATTTGTCCTGGTGGTCATTAGTGCTGCAGCGACACCCAGCAGGAAACCTCTCTCTTTTTCTTCATATACAAATGAAGCTACATTGGGTTGATCAACAACTGTATCTACTATTGCGTATTTCTGGTCAGGGAATCTTGCCGCAATCTTATTCAATGCATCAGCCTGGTCGAAACCGATGGAAATAATTAAATCATACCTCCGGGTTGCTGAAAACTGATTTAAATATGTTTCAAAATCAGTAATAGCAGACGGCTCGGCATAATCATACTCAATACCGAATGCTTCCTTAGCCATCAATAATCCCTCATAGCCTGAGTCGTTAAAGGATTTGTCTCCTAATCCTCCGGTTGCAAAAACAACCGCTATCCTTCCTTCTGCCTTTACAACACTAGCAAATGAAAAGACCAGCAATAATCCTAATACTAATACTAAACTTTTTTTAAACATGCTTATACCTCCTTATGTAATAAATAATTATTTATTGTAACCCGCCTGTTTATCAGGAGGCGGAATTACCATGCTTTTTATTCAGTAATTCTCCAGTAATACCTTTAAAACACCTTTCTGGCTGGCTCTTTCCATGGCTTTCACTCCATCTTCCAGCCTGTAAACAGAATCAATCATCTTTTCCAGAGCCATATTATTTCTCTTTAGCAATCGTAAAGCAGGAGCGAAAGGACCGCAGCGTGAACCTAAGATCATAAGCTCATTAACGGCTGCTTTACTTAAGTTTATTAAATTCTTTCCGCTCACAGTAGTTTTCAGTACTATTTTCCCCTCTGGCTGGACAAGGTCAAGGGCTGTCTCCAGTCCGGAACTGCTACCCGTACATTCAATAACTACCTGTACCCTTTCATGGAATTCACCCGTGAGATATGTTTGAATATCCATATCACTCAGGACAGCCAGCTTTTCCCTGTGTTTTCCAACAACTATTACCTCCAGGCCTACTGAATGGAGGACCATTGCTGTAATCAGACCCAATTTTCCGTCTCCCAGAACAAGGACCCTGTCTGTCGGCCGTATATGTATTTTCTCTATAATCTCTATTGCTGCAGCCACAGGTTCTGTAAAAACTGCCTCCCTATCATTGACTTCATCAGGAACAGGATAGAGATTTTCTCTTTTTAAAGTTAGATACTCAGCAAATGCACCATCTTTATCACGGATACCGAGGCATTTTATATTGAGGCAGTGGTTATAAAGGCCCTGTTGACAGACTGAACAATGATAACATGGTATATTGATTGAACCGACTACCCTCCTGCCATACAGCTCATCATCTTTATCTGCACCTACAACTGTTCCTGTAAATTCATGACCGATTATCCCCTGGAAATTCAAATAGCCCTTCATTATTTCCAGATCAGTATTACATATACCGGCCATCTTTACCTTTATCAGGACTTCATCTCCAGCTGGTTCCGGTACAGGTCTTTCCACCAGTTTCAGTTTTCCCTTTTCAAAGACTAATGCTTTCATAAAAATCCCCTTTATTTGAATTTAGCCAGGCTTTCCAGATAGGGTTTTCCTGCTATACCCTTTTCAGTAATTATCCCGCTTATATTCTCTGCAGGGGTTACATCAAAGGCAGGGTTATAGACATCAATTCCTTCCGGGGCAATCCTTATACCATTAATATGTGTTACCTCTTCACTGCTTCTCTCTTCTATTACAATCTCTGAACCATCCATGATATCAAAATCGATAGTCGAAACAGGTGCTGCAACATAAAAAGGAACATCAAATCTCTTTGCTATTTCTGATAACATATATGTCCCTATTTTGTTGGCTGTATCCCCATTTGAAGCGATCCGGTCAGCTCCTACCAGAATAAGATCGATTTTCCCGTCCCTGATCAGGGTTGCTGCAACACTATCCGGAATGAGGGTTGCCGGTATCCCTTCTTCCAGGAGTTCAAAAGCTGTCAATCTTGCCCCCTGCAAGCGCGGCCTTGTTTCATCGGCAAAAACCTTTATATGCTTACCGGCATAATGGGCTTCCCTGATTATTCCAAGGGCTGTGCCGTAATCAACAGTGGCCAGTGAGCCTGTATTGCAATGTGTCAGTATAACAGCACCTTCAGGGACTATTTCATTTCCATAGGCTGCTATCTTCCTGTTGGTGATAATATCTTCTTCAGCAATTGTATTTGCTTCTTCCAGTAATAAGCGCAAAAGTTCATCAGTAGTACTGTTTTTGTTTTTATCAATAACTCCTTCCATTCTCTTAATGGCCCAATAAAGATTTACAGCAGTGGGTCTGGCTGATAACAGATCTTCGTTTGCTTTTTTTACAGCCTTTATAAAATCCTCCTTTTCCAGCTCCCGGTACTCAAGTGCTACCAGATAAACACCATATGCAGCTGTTGCACCAATAGCCGGAGCTCCTCTTACAATCATATCGGAAATTGCAAATTTAATATCCAGATATGTCCTGCAATTGTAGTACTCCACTTCAAGAGGTAATTTCCTTTGATCCAGAAGCTTAAGTTCATCTCCTGAAAAATCCAGTGTTTTGTATTTCATTAACATTCCCTCCATAGTTGAGATAACACTAAAAATTATCCAGTTTATTATAAATCAGCGGTAAATCCCAGCCTGTAATTATTCCCAGAAAATCTTCATCCGGAGTCCCCTTCTCTGTAATAATGATTGCTTCCAGTTTTTTGGGAGTATTCCTGTATTCATCAAATATCTCCAGTACATCAAAAAAAGTGTAATCCGCAGAAATAAACAAACATACATTATTGCTTTCTTTATACTTCAATACTTCATCAATACAGGTCTCTAAGAGCCGGGAATTGTGGTTAACACTGGACCCTAACCACCTTACAATTGTATTGGTGGTCAGTAAATCCAGATATCTGCCCTCTTCATCCAGAATAGGAATCTGTGTGTATGACTTTTTTTTCATGATACTGACGGCCTCACCGACAGTATCATGATTATATAAAACTACAACTTTATGTTTGAATGTTGGCAAAACTCCTGGAGGTTTTTTTAATAGTCTTTCTATTTTTTGAATGAGCTCCACTGTACTATCATGAGGTTCGGCAATAACATGGCCATCTGTTCTTTCATGTACAATGGCATTCCTTAAATCTTTCAACTCAAATAAGTCTGTTTTAAACTCGCGGATTATACTATTTGTGCGGCTGGCTTTTTTTACCAGATTAGTAAAGCTGTCATGATGTATTGTATTTGTATACCTCTGCAGGTATTCTTCAATTTCACTGAATGAGTTTAAAAAGATCTGCGAATTTTTCAAGGTTGTACATCTCCCCTTTTAACACTATAAAAAACCATATATATATTTCGATAAAAACAAACAAATTCCTTTATTCTGCAAGTTCCAGTGCAATCTCCATCATATCGGTAAAGGTCTTCTCTCTTTCTTCAGGACTGGTAGCTTCTCCACTGACAAGGGAATCACTCACTGTCAGGATAGAAAGGGCTTTTGCTCCAAACTTCGCTGCCAGGGTGTAGAGCTCTGCTGTCTCCATCTCTACAGCCAGGACGCCATAGCTATTCCATAATTTCCAGCTCTCCGGATCATCACCGTAAAACAAATCTGTACTCAAAACATTTCCAACCTTTACATCTATCTTTTTCTCCAGAGCAATTTGATAAGCCTTACTGAGCAGGTCAAAATTGGCAGTCGGGGCAAAATCAGCACCCCGGAAACGGAACTCGTTTATTTTAGAATCAGTACAGGCGCCTACGGCCAGAATAACATCCCTGATAACTGCCTTTTCATTCATGGAACCGCAGGAACCTATCCGGATCAGGTTTTTGACTCCATATGAAGAAATCAACTCATTTACATAGATAGATATTGAAGGCATGCCCATTCCTGTGCCCTGAACAGATACCCTCTTCCCTTTATAAGTACCCGTAAAACCGTACATGCCTCTGACCATGTTGTAACATTTAGCATCCTGAAGAAAAGTTTCAGCAATAAATTTCGCCCGCATAGGGTCACCCGGTAATAAGATTGTCTTTGCAATCTCACCTTCTTTTGCTCCGATATGAACACTCATTATAAGGCCTCCTTTATATTAATAATTTTAACTATTTAGAACCATCAAATTACAAATTCTGACCAGCTGAATTCAATTATCCCCTCCAGTCCCGGCAGCCAGGAATTCATCGCTTCTGCCAGATCATGCTCACAATCTATAAGAAACTTTAAATATACTCCTCCAGAATCGGTATCTTTTGTCATTTTTACTGCTCTTATTACACAGCTTTTTTCCTCCAGTTTCTCACAGATCATTTTATAATAATCCCTATCCCAATTATCAAACCTGCATAACAACTCCTGTTTTGTATTCTTTTTTTTACTGATTTCAATATGGGAGAGAAAAAACAAGGAGATAAACGTAATTACTGTACCGATAACGGCAATATAATAAAGGCCGGCTCCAACAGCCAGACCTATTGCTGCCGTGGTCCAGAGGCTGGCAGCAGTAGTCAGGCCTCTTACTATTGACCCTCTTACCATGATTGTTCCTGCTCCCAGAAAACCTATTCCGCTTACAACCTGGGCGGCAATCCGTCCAGGATCAGCATCTGCTCCGGGAAATGTTTTATAGATCATCACTGAAACAATCATGATAATCGTTGACCCGATTCCAACCAGGATGTGTGTCCGGAAACCGGCCGGTCTGCCATGCTGTTCCCTGTCCCAGCCGATTATACCGGCCAGAATCATAATCAATATTATTTTTAGAGTATTTTCAAGCATTGAATCACTTCTCCTCCTATTTTACAAATATACTGCTTTATGGAGCTGGACTTTATAACTGCTTTCCTTCTATAGCCTTTACTGCAATTTCAATTTCATCCTCTATGGCTTTGTCAATTTTATCACGGTGGGGATTATACTTATCTGCATCAAAATCAACTGCAATACCGTCTATGGCAAATATGGCTCCGGCTTCCACTCCATGTATACCGGCAATGACAAAAAGGGCACTTGCCTCCATTTCTACAGCAAGGACATTGGCCCTGCTGTAATAATTGTTGGGAAGCCCCTCCAGTTCAGGATAAAATGCCCCTACAGTAAGTACTATCCCGGTTTTTGTCCTGATATTGGTTTCCTTTGCAGCCCACTCCAATCTATCAATCAGTTCTTTACTGGCTACAGCAGGATAGGGCATGGCAATAAGCTGTTCAGTCAAACCATCTTCCCTGACAGCCGCACTGGCAATAACTATATCCCCGTCAGCTATTTCCCCTGAAAGGGAGCCAGCGGTGCCAACTCTTATTATTTCCCTGGCACCACCCTTTATCAGTTCCTCAAAACATACTGCCGCTCCTGCAGCTCCTACTCCATGAGAAACAACAGATATATCCACATTGTTTTTTGTTCCGTTAAAAAGCCGGTACTCCCTGTTAAAGCTTATCTCTTCTGCACTGTCAAGCCTGCCGGCTATTTTCTCTGCCCGCGCCGGGTCACCGCAGACAATTACTTTCTCATTTATGAGACTGGAATCTACCTTTAATATAGGAAGAAAAATTGTATCTTTGCTCATCATATCTCTCCTTTTTATATCATCTTTTTATATTAAAAGCCCAGTTCTTCTCCTACAAGTATAACCTTTATCCTCTTTTTGTAATTTGACTTTCTTGTCACTAATATCTGACTGCAGATACAATCATCTGAAAGACAGTCCTGGCAGCTGCCTGTCCTGGTACAGGGTGTATTTTTATTGAGCCTTATTGCATTCATTGGTGCTGCATAAGTTCTGATCCTCTTTATGGCACTATCTTCATCTGCAGTAACCTTATTCATACCGGCTATTACAATAACATTGGCCGGGCCGTATATTAAGGCAGCAATCCTGTTTCCGTTTCCATCTATATTTACCAGTTTGCCATCCTCTGTTATGGCATTTGAGCTCATCAAATAATAATCACAATTAAAGGCTTCATGTTGTATCTTTCTTTTTTCATCATCAGTCTTTGCAGTATCACGGTCCAGCAGCTTCAAATCCTTTTCTCTGAGTTTATCGAGAAGTCCGATCTGTTTCAGGGTCATGGAGCCTCCCCAGGAAACACTGGCATTCCCGGGAATCAAGTCCAGAACTTTTTCTACTGCCTTCCCTGCATCAGGACAATAATAAGCCTCAATACCTCTCCTTTCAAAATTCCTGATCAGACGTTCTGCCTTGATCTGATAATATTTCTTTACAGCTTCCATAAAATTCATACCTCCTATGCTTAATCTTCTCTCTTTTTACTTTCAAGTAATTTTTTTATCTTTTGCGTGGCGTCAAGAAGCGGGCTTACTGACTCATCATAATTAAGAGTATCTATTAAAAGTGATAATAAATAGGACATGTCAACTTCCCGAAACCATTCAGCCTTTTTGATCTGTTCCGGTATATAGGTCAGATTTGTGGAGAATAATCTTTTAATTATTCCTTCCTCATAATACTGATTCATTTTCTCTATTCCTTCGGTAAATAATGCAAAAGTAACTGCTACATATATATTCCTGGCATCCTTTTTCTTCAATTCCCTGGCAATATCAAAAACCGATTCTCCTGATGATATAATATCATCAACTATCAGGACATCTTTCCCTGCCACTTCTGAACCCATATATTCATGCTGTATTATAGGGTTTTTCCCCTTTACTACTTTCTTGTAATCCCTTCTCTTGTAAAACAGTCCCACATCTAAGCCCATTACACCGGCATAATATATAGCCCTGTCCATTGCCCCTGTATCCGGGCTTATTACCAGTAATCTGGATTTGTCTACCACCAGGTCCTTTTCGGTTTCGATCATCGTTTTAATAATTTCATAAGTACAATGCAGGCTCTCAAAGCCTATCAGGGGAATAGCATTCTGTACCCTGGTCTCATGTGCATCAAAAGTAAAGATATTTTCAACCCCCAGCTGTTCCAGCTCCTGTAATGCCATGGCACAATCCAGGGATTCCCTGGTGTTTCTTTTATCCTGCCTCCCGGCATATAACATGGGCATTATCACTGATATTCTCCGGGCTTTTCCGGCAATCGCTGAAATAAATCTCTTTATATCCTGAAAATGGTCGTCAGGACTCATGTGGGTCTCTATTCCGAACATTTTATAGGTGACACTATAATTTCCTACATCTGCAAGGATATAAATATCCTTTCCCCTGATTGATTCTCTCAGGACTCCCTTGGCCTCTCCATTGGCAAACCTGATTATCCCGCTCTTGATGATATAAGAATCCTGTAATTCTTCCAGCTGGTATACGTCTTTATTTTCCTGGAGCCCCTTTTTTCTTCTTTCAACTATATATTTGTCAACCTTATTGCCTAAATCCCTGCAGCTTTCATGTACAATAATGCCTAATTGACCGTAAGGTATTTTTGAGATCTTCTTTCCGTTCATTTTTTTCTTATCACCTTTTCATAATTGTTATCTATTATTCTATTCAACAAAATAAAGGGGAATCCTTCAAGAAAAAACTAAACTTTATTCAGGATATCATCAATCTTTTTCAGCTCTTCATCACTGAATTCAGGCTGTTCCAGGGCTTTTACATTCTCTTCAATCTGGCTGGCTTTACTTGCCCCTACCAGAGCAGAAGTAACCCTTCCTCTCAAGACCCAGGCCAGGGCCATCTGGCTCAAAGTCTGGCCTCTATCCGCAGCAAGCTGGTTCAGTTCCTGAATTATTGAAAGCTTTTCTTCAGTGATCTGATCCTTTCTCAGGAAACTGCCGGCTTTTGCCGCCCTGGAGTCCCGGGGTATGCCTTTCAGATATTTAGAACTCAATAAGCCCTGGGCTAATGGGGAATAAACGATTGTACCAACCCCCTCTTCCTCCAGCATATCAAGTAATCCATCAGTTTCAATCCATCTGTTCAGCATCGAATAAGAAGGCTGGAAGACCAGACAGGGTGTCCCCAGTTCTTTCAGTATTTTTATAGCCTTTCTGCCCTGTTCAGAATTATAATTGGAAAGGCCGACATATAGTGCTTTACCCTGTCTGACAATTGAGTCCAGTGCTCCCATGGTCTCTTCCAGGGCTGTATCCGGATCAGGACGATGGTGGTAAAAAATATCTACATAGTCGAGTCCCATCCTTTTCAGACTCTGATCCAGACTGGCTATCAGATATTTCCTGGAACCCCCGTCCCCGTATGGACCAGGCCACATGCCGTAACCTGCCTTACTGGAAATAATCAATTCATCTCGATAAGCCTTGAGATCCTTTTTCAGTATCTTTCCCATGGTCTCTTCTGCAGAACCTGGCGGCGGTCCGTAATTATTGGCCAGATCAAAATGAGTAATGCCAAGATCAAATGCCTTCAGAACAATTTCCCTTCCTTTTTCAAAACTATCGACCCCTCCAAAATTGTGCCACAGTCCCAATGATATTCCGGGCAATTTCAACCCGCTATTACCACAGGCTCTGTAAGTCATCCTTTCATATCTGTCAGCTGCAGCCACATATTTCATAATATCCCTCCATAATTTAAAAAATTCGTAGTAATAATTAATTAAAATCCCCGCCTTTACAAATACCAGAATACCACAAAGCTCTATAATTATCCACCAGGAATAGCGCTGCTGATATCATATATCTTTCATAATAATTAAAAAAATACCGCCGGAAAAAATCCGGGCGGCAGTGAATAGATAAAAATATTTTTTATCATATCCAGGATATTCAATAATAAACATCTGGAGCATTAATTCTTACTCTATTCTGTAAATTTGGTAAGAACAGTCATCAATTCATCGATAATCCTGTCACCTTCTTCATTTTTTATCGCTCTCTTTACACAACCATGAGTGTGCCTGTCAAGAATCATAAGGCCGACTTTTTTTAAAGCACCCCTGACTGCACTGATCTGTGTTAATATATCTGCACAGTATTTCTCTTCATCTATCATCCGCTGAATGCCTCTTATCTGGCCCTCTATTTTTTTCAATCTTGTACTGAGATTTTTTTTGTCATGTTCAGTTAAGGAATTCATCAAATCACTTCCTTATATATTCATACCCTGCTTCTTCTACAGCTTTTCTTAATAGATCCTCTTCTATATCTTTTGCCAGTGTTAAAACAGCATTCTTCTTTTCAGCACTGACTTCGGCTCTTTCTACTCCTTCAATTTTTTCCAGTTCCTTTTTTACACGTGCCTCACAGTGTTTACAGGACATCCCTTCAATCTGGATAGTCTTTTTCATCTCTCTTAACCCCCATTTCATATTATCTGTTTTTATGTTTTATTTTTCTTTATTTTCATAATCAGGCTTAATATTTACCCTCCTCAGCATATTGGCATTTGTCACAACGCTGATTGAGCTTATTGCCATGGCAATCTCGGCAAGAACCGGATGCAGAAGCCCCAGGACCGCTACAGGTATCATAATGGTATTATAGATAAAGGCCCAGAACAGATTCTGCTTTATCTTCCTGAAGGTAGCCCGGGACAGTTTTACTGCCATTATTACTGCCGATAATTCCCCCCGGACCAGGGTAATATCAGATGATTCAATGGCAATATCTGTCCCTGTTCCGATGGCAATTCCAACATCTGCCTGTGTTAGAGCAGGTGCATCATTAATACCATCTCCAACCATAGCCACAATTCCGGACTGATCCTGTAGTTTTTTAATTTCATCTACCTTACCGTCAGGCAATACTTCAGCGGCAATATGGTCTATTCCTACTTTCCGGGCTATTGCCCTGGCCGTCCTCTCATTATCACCGGTAATCATTGCTGTTTTCAGACCTGTTTTTCTCAATTCTTTTATGGCCTGAACCGAATCCTCCTTGAGTGCATCTGCAACAGCAATTATCCCTGCAATCTCTCCATCAACTGCTATCAGCATGACTGTCTTAGCTTCTTCCTCAAATTTATCAAGTTGACCTTTTATTTCCTCAGGGATATTTATTTCAGTTTCATTCATGAATCTGGAGTTTCCAACCAGTACACTTTTACCGGATACTATTCCCTGGACTCCTTTACCTGTAACGGCATTAAAATCACTCAACTTTTCTATCCTCAGCCCCCTTTCCTTTGCACTACTGACAATGGCCTGGCCCAGTGGATGTTCTGAACCTGATTCAACACTGGCTGCCAGCTGCAGTAATTCTTCCTCACTCCAGCCCATGACAGTATACAGGTCCGTTACCTCTGGTTTTCCCCTGGTAATGGTACCGGTTTTATCGAAAACAATTGTGCTTACGTCTTTCATCAGCTGAATGGCTTCACCTTTCCGGATCAGGATGCCATTCTCAGCACCGATACCGCTCCCGACCATCAATGCCGTCGGTGTGGCGAGACCAAGGGCACAGGGACAGGCAATAACCAGTACAGCTATGGCGGCAAAAATGGCCAGGGTAAATGAGTCCAATTCAGGATTGACCCAGGGCAGGAAATCCTGAGCCCAGTAAGCAATATTCCTGAATACCCCGGGAAAGAGCAGCCAGCTTAAAAAGGTCAGTAAAGCAATTATCAGTACTGTCGGTACAAAGATACCGGTAACCCGGTCAGCAAATTCCTGGACCGGTACCTTGCTCCCCTGTGCCTCTTCCACCATCCTGATAACCAGTGCCAGAAATGTATCTTTACCTACTTTTGTAGCCTTTACTCTTATCAATCCGTTCTGGTTAACTGTTGCACCGATCACCTGGTCCCCGGCAGTTCTCTTTACAGGCATTGACTCCCCGGTAGCCATGGACTCATCGATGCTGGTCTCTCCTTCCACTATCTCTCCGTCTGTAGGTATCTTCTCACCTGGCCTGACCAGTATAATATCTCCCGGTTTTACATCCTCAATGGAAATATCTTTCTCTTTTCCATCAATGATTACGGTAGCTGTTTTTGCACCAAGCTCCACTAATTTCCTGAGAGCCTGAGAGGCACGGCCTTTTGCTGTTTCTTCGATA
>JAAYLO010000227.1 GCA_012521855.1 Halanaerobiaceae bacterium | reverse complement strand
GACCAGAAGAGTTCTGTTTTCAATATGGGAAGCAATCTTCTCATTATTAATATATACCTGTTCTCTTCCCAGTAAATCCTCTACTTTTACATCCCTTATCTGGCTCAGACTGACGTCCCCTTTGATTATCTCAAACATACCGGGAACAATCTTTACCTTTACTTTACCTGTATTGGACAGATTGTAATTCTCCTTGATCTCTTTTCCCCCGACAGAGGGCAAAGCGCTGA
This sequence comes from Halanaerobiaceae bacterium, assembly GCA_012521855.1. Lineage (GTDB taxonomy): Bacteria > Bacillota > Halanaerobiia > Halanaerobiales > DTU029 > JAAYLO01. The sequence goes on along the minus strand of JAAYLO010000227.1, from coordinate 7,688 downwards.
TAGCCTCATCTATCCAGTACTTATCAATAATTTTCGGTATATCATAACGATTTCCCAGGACTTTTACCCCATGTATCTCCATATTTTTCTACTTGGGATCATCATCAATCAAACCGATAACATGTTTTTTCATCTCCGGGTGTTTATTCATTTCCCGGATAATAATCTCTCCTGCATCCCCTGCTCCTATTATCAATACCCTTGTCCCGGAACCATGTACAACAGTTCTGGTAATATAATCAGTAAAAATACGCAGCACAAACCTGGAAATTCCCAGGACAAAAATATCAACCATAAAGTTGCTCAGGATTACACTCCGTGGAAAAGAAGTTCTAGCAATAAAGATATAAAAGACCAGTAGTAAGTTGATAGCAATGGAAGCCTTAATTATGGAAAAAAGCTCTTCAACACTTGCATAACGCCATAATTTATTATACAGGTTGGAATAATATAGAACCGCAAAACCTACCAGAGACAGGATAATGAAATGACTATAATCAAAATATGACAGCCAGGCAGTATCAAACCTCATAAAGAAACTTACTGCGAGAGATAGATTTAATAAAAAAACATCAACTAAAATCAGTTTCGTTTTTTTAATAATCTTTTTAATAAACTCAAACAAGCCAATCTCCTCCCCATTTATTTAAAGGTTTTCCTATATTCCTAACTCATTACTATAATTATTCTCTATAAGCTGTTATTTTCCTGTTTTTAAATGAGTCTATTACCATTTATTAAAGAAGTACTATCAGTATGTCAGAATAACTACCAGAATTCATGAAAGGAAGGAGCAATAAGTCTTCTGTTTTCATTGAATGTATCAAGTAATTCCAGTGCACTGGCAGGTAAATCCATGTTCAGAACCTCCAGATTATCCTTTAAATGAGCAGTTGAACCAGCCTTGGGAATAACAACAATCCCTTTTTCCACTAACCACTTCAAAACCAGCTGGGCAGGAGTATGCCCATATTCTTCAGCAAGCTCTTTTATCCTGTTATCTTCAAAAACCATCCCTCTGGCCAGAGGACTATAGGCAGTCAAAACAATATCATTTTTCTGACAATAATCCAGCAAGGCTTTTTGATATAAATATGGATGAAACTCAACCTGATTTACACTGATTAGCCCCGGGTATAAATCCAGTACCTTTTCCAGATGGGATTCCGTAAAATTACTCACCCCAAGATTTTTCACTTTTCCTCTTACCTTCAACTCTGCCATAGCTTTCAGTGTTTCCTCTATCGGTATATCCTTATTGGGCCAATGGATCAGGAGTAAATCCAGGTATTCAATTTCCAGTTCATTCAATATTTTATCTGTTTTCTTCAAAAAATCATCATAATGAAGATCAAGTCTATTCACTTTAGAGGTTATAAATAATTCATTCCGGTCTATTCCACTGGCTCGCAGAGCAGGGGCTATATCCTGCTGGTTTTCATATGCATCAGCAGTGTCAATGTGCCTGTAACCCATCTCCAGTGCTTCTTTTACTATTTCTGTACATTTAGGTCCGTTAAGCTGCCAGGTTCCCAGACCCAGAACCGGCATCTCCTGTCCGGAATTTAAAATAATACTTTTCATAATTACTCCTCCTTTTTAATCATTCCCCAGCAAACATTTTTTAATAAAAATTATAAAAATACTTAAAAATACTCCAAGAACAGCCGCTATAGTCAGATTAAGCATTTTTCTTGGCCTGACTGGACTTTCCGGTACAACTGCTTCCCTGATTACTGGAATATTATAACTCAGCTTTTCCAATTCTAACTGTGTAGAATAATAGTCATCTCTACTGTTTTCATAGTTCTTTTTTGTTTCCGAAACCTTTAATTGCAGAAGTTCCTTTTCATCCTCTAAAAGAGCTATCTCAGCCTTCAGGGATGCTAAAGAAATACCAAGTTTGTCTATATTATTTATTGTCAATTGCAGCTCTTGGGTTTTATTAGCAAGGTCAATTTCAGTCTGGTTAAGTTGATCCTGTAAACTTATATATATGGTATTAATGTGCTCTTTTTCTATAATCAGAGATTTAACTGCCCGACTACCCTCCAGCAAATCAAGCAATATTTCCATACTACTGTCATCAAGGGTTTCATTTGTCACAATAAACTTATCGGTCCTATCTATTTGTTCCTCTAACAACTTTTTCTTTTCCGTCAATACAGATATTTCATTTTTCAAAACAAGGACGCTGTTTTCTAATTCTACTAATTTGCTGATATCCCTGCTTAACCTGCTTTTTAGAAGCTCAAGGTTTGTGTTTTTATTTAATTCTGTCAAGGCCTTATTAGCTTCCATATATGAAGCCTCTCTTTCTAAATATATTCTTTCAAGATTATTGATATAATCACGGTTAATGTTATTAATATATGCTCTCACTTCTTCAATAAAGAATTTCACCCAGTCATTCAATAAATCAACAGCCAGTACATTATCTGTTTCTCTCAGTGTCAGTACAGTATTGTGTTTATCACTACTGGTTGTCACTATCAGCTTTTTTTCCAGCTGGTCCAGGCCTATATCAAAATTATACTTTTCAATTAATCTGCCTTTTATCCCGGGTTTATTAAAAAAAGAGATATATTCATTACTCTTCAATATATTTCCATTAATCAGGGTAAAATCATTTGTATAAATCTCGCTGCTACATTCATAAACAGTGTCAGCAATAAAAAAATTGTAAATTGCAGAAATTAATATAAATATAATAGAAACTATACAGATCAATTTTTTATTATTCCAGATATCCAGTAATAACTCCTTCAGTTCAATTTCTTCAAAATTATCAGGTAATGTCTGATATATATTCTCCATATATACCATCTCCTCTTAGTTAGGCTTTATCTTATCTATTTCGATATTTTTTTCTTATTTCCTGTATAATTAATAATGTAAAACTTATCCCGGATATCCAGTTCAATCCCTATTATAGAGATCCCTTGTATACACTTTTTCTTTTACATTTTTCAATTCATCAGACCACCTGTTGGTAATTATTATGTCAGATATTTTTTTAAATTCATCCAGATCTCTGATTACTCTTGATTTAAAGAAATCATCAGATTTCAGGTTCGGTTCATATACGACAACCTCAATACCCTTTCCCTTGATTCTCTTCATGATACCCTGGATAGATGAGTGCCGGAAATTATCTGAATTTGTTTTCATTGTCAAACGATATACCCCGACAATCTCCGGCCGTCTTTTTATGATCATATCTGCTATATGATCCTTTCTGGTCCTGTTTCCATCTACAATTGCAGCAATTAAATTATTGGGGACATTTTCATAATTGGCCAGTAGTTGTTTCGTATCTTTAGGCAGACAGTATCCGCCGTACCCGAAGGAAGGATTGTTATAATGCATACCTATTCTGGGATCAAGACATACCCCTTCGATAATATCTTTTGTACTTAAACCCCTTATCTCTGCAAAAGTATCCAGTTCGTTAAAGAAGGTTACCCGCATGGCCAGATAAGTATTGGCAAAAAGTTTAATGGCCTCTGCCTCTGTTGAATCAGTAAAAAGAACAGGGACATCCTTTTTAATGGCTCCCTCAAGCAGAAAACCGGCAAAAACCTTTGCCCTTTCCGATTTTTCTCCTACAATAATTCTGGATGGATAGAGATTGTCATACAGGGCTTTTCCCTCCCGCAGAAACTCAGGTGAAAAGATTATATTATCCGTATTAAACATCTCTCTGGCCTCTTTTGTATAGCCAACGGGAATAGTTGACTTAATGACCATTACTGCCTGAGGATAGTTGACTTAATGACCATTACTGCCTGAGGATTGATAGAAAGAACTGCCGTTATGACGCTGTCTATTGACCTTGTATCAAAATAATTTTTTTCAGGGTCATAATCTGTCTGGGTTGCAATAATAACAAACCCGGCATCTCGATATGCCTCATAACTATCTGTAGTAGCAGACAGGTTCAACTCTTTTTCCTAAAATATTCTTCAATCTCCTTATCAACTATGGGGGATTTCCTGTTGTTTATCATATTCACTTTTTCCTCGATGAGATCAACAATTGTTACCTCATGATACTGGCTCAGCAGGACCCCTAACGATAAACCAACATATCCTGCGCCGGCAACTGCTATTTTCATATATCTCCACTCCTTTTTATAATATTATTCAAAAGATATTCTGCCGCCATTATACCTGCATTACCTCCTGGATAAGATTTAGACCGTGTCACTCAGTTTAATTATCTCCTCAATCATATTACCTATATATTCAATAGTATTTAAAAGGGGTTGATCTGTACGGATATCAACACCAGCCATCATAGCCAGTTCCACCGGCGTTCTGGTTCCCCCTGCTTTCAATACCTCCAGCCAGTCTGCTATTGCTTTCTGTCCTTCCCTGAGTATCCTTCTGCTGACCTCAGTAGCTATTGTCAGGCCTGCACTATATGTATACGGGTACAGTCCCATATAATAATGCGGTTGCCTCATCCAGGTCAACTCCGCCCCTTCATTGATTTTTACGGCATCTCCCCAGAATTTCTCTAATGTTTCTCTTTTCAGCTGATGCAGCAGGGAAGCCTGCAGGCTGCCTCCCCTATCTATAATTTTATACACCTCTCTCTGAAAATGGGCTTCCAGAAGATGTGTAACAAAATTGTGGTAATAGGTACCTCCGATAATTAATGATAATACCCTCCTCTTCATTTGAGGTTCTTCAATCTTCTCAATCAGATAATTGGCCAGAAGCATTTCATTCATGGTTGAAGGAGCCTCAACAAAATAAAGGGAGGGCTCTGTATCAAAGATATTTTGATTCTCATTGGTCAAATAAAAGTGTCCGGCATGCCCCAGTTCATGAGCAAGTGTAAATACATCCCTCATACTGCCGGTCCAGGATAGCAAAATAAAGGGATGGGATCCATAAGGCGTCATACAGAAAGCTCCCGTTGATTTACCCTTATTCTGGACAAAGTCAATCCATCTCTCCTTAAAGGCTCTTTTAATTATATTTAAATAATCATCACCCAGGACAGAAAGGGCCCTTTCGATATATTTTTCTCCCTCCTCTATACTTATCTCTTCCTCAAAATCAGGATCAGGATCCAGCTTCAAATCAGCAAAGGTCATCTCCTCCAGTCCATGAACTTCTTTGAGGAATCCGGCATATTTTCTCATATGTGGTGCCAGATGATCCATAATCAGATCTATCTGTCTATCATAAATCTCCCTGTCCACTTTTTGTTCAAACAATAAACTATCAAAAACAGAATCATATCCCCTTAGAGAGGCAAGGATTTTTTCCTTCTGGACCTGTGATTGATAAGCTGTTGCTATTGTATATTGGTATTCCCTCAATTTTTTTGAAAAGGCCTCAAAGGCTGCATGTCTTAACTTTCTATCAGGTTCATATACCCATTTCTCTTCAAACAATACAAATGAAAGGGGATATTCTTTTCCCTCTACAACAAAGTTTCCAAAATCCATGTCTGCCAGTTTAGCCATATCATAGACCTGTGACGGCAGATTCAGGATATTTGATAAAGCAGACAGGGTTCTCTCTGCTTCTGGATGAAGCATATGAGGTTTTTGCCTCATTATCTCCTCCAGATAGCCCTTATTCTCTTTTGAGCTTTCAATTGCTCTATTTATTTCCTCCTCATCAGCCTGAATTATTTCAGACCTGATAAAAGACAATCTGCTTTGAATATCTGCAAAAATATTACCCAGTTCCTGTTCTCTTTTCTGGCTTTCCTCATCCGTCTGATCTACGGAAAGTGCCAGATAAGAATAATCAGCACAGAGAAAAAGCTTTTGATACAGGAGCCGTAAATTGTCCAGACACTGATTGATGGCTTCAGCTGTACTCAGCTTACCCTTAAAGCCAGCGGCAATCTTATCTGTTAGTCTCTGGACCTCTTCTACTGCAGACTGGTACTCCTCCCCATTTCTATAAATCCCGGTTAAATCCCAGGTATAAGCTTCGTTCACTTCTTTTCTGGTCAATAATTCCTTTGCCATTTTTCAAACCTCCTGCAGATTTTATCTTTTGAAAATGTCATTCTACAATATACAACCTGGCTTCATAGGGCTGGAGAAGATTCTTCCCAATCCCTTCTTCAGCTAATGGATAATTTGAAATCAATAATCTACTCTTTTTAATATTATACATTTCCGGATCAAAATCCTTTTGACAGCCGGAGTTATTCAAAAGAATAAATAACTTTGTATCCTCCAGTTCCCTGAAATAAGCATAAATTTCAGAATCATCGTCTGTCATGGGTTGATATGAGCCATAGACAAGTGCTTTATATTTCTTCCTGAGTACCAGTAATTTTTTATAATAATTCAAAACAGATTCCGGATCCCTCAATTCATTTTCCACATTAATTTCTCTATAATTTGTATTAACCTTCAACCAGGGCTCTCCTGTAGTAAAACCGGCATGAATACTGCTGTTCCACTGCATCGGTGTTCTGCTGTTATCCCTGCTGACAGGCTGTAGTTCCTTCAGGACCTCTTCTGCTTTTCTCCCTTTACTGATCTCCTCTCTGTATTTATTGATAGTCTTGATATCATTGTAATCATCAATACCGGAAAACTCTACATTTGTCATGCCGATCTCCTGCCCCTGGTAAATAAATACCGTCCCGGGTAAGGTCAGTAACATGCTAGCAAGCATCTTCGCTGATTCTTTCCTGTATCTTTTATCATCACCAAACTTCGAGACTGATCTGGGCTGATCATGGTTTTCCAGGTACTGGGTTATCCAGCCCCCTTCCCTGATAAGGGAAGACCATCTCTGTTGCAGTTTTTTGAAATGAATGAAGTTCTCCCCTGTAAAATCCTTTAAATAAACATGTTCAAAACTAAAAACCATATCCAGCTCTTTACGGTCTTTTTGCACATAGAGTCGGGCAATTTCAGGTGTTACATGGGGAGTTTCACCTACAGTCATTATATCATATCTGCTCAATACTTCCTCATGTAAATCCTTTAATATCTCATGAACAAGGGGCTGATTGGCATAGTGTTCGGGGCTGTCAGGCTCTTTGGCATCAGGCAGCCCTTCCGCCTTACCGATAAAGTTAATAACATCCATCCTGAAACCATCAATTCCTTTTTTCAGCCACCAGTCAATCATCTCAAATATCTCGTTTTTTACCCGGGGATTTTCCCAGTTAAGGTCAGGTTGTTTTCTGGAAAATAAATGGAGGTAATACTCACCGGTCCTCTCATCATATTCCCAGGCCGGTCCGGAAAACCTGGACAACCAGTTGTTGGGTTCTTTTCCATCCCGGGGTTTCCGCCAGATATAATAATCCCTTCTGGGATTATCCCTGGAAGAACGGGATTCCATAAACCACTCATGTTCATCAGAAGTATGATTTATGACCAGATCCAGTATAAGCTTCAGTCCTCTTTTATGAACTTCTTCCAACAGAAGGTCAAAATCATCCATGCTGCCAAATTCATCCATGACCTGGTAATAATCCGCAACATCATAACCATTATCATCATTTGGTGATTTATAGATAGGGGTCAACCAGATAACATCGACACCCAGGTCCTTCAGATAATCCAGTTTTTCAATAATTCCCCGCAAATCACCAATACCGTCTCCATTACTATCCTTGAAACTCCGTGGATAGATCTGGTAAACAACGGCCTCTTTCCACCATTTTCTATCCATATTTCCCTCCTTTATTTC
>JAAYLO010000226.1 GCA_012521855.1 Halanaerobiaceae bacterium | reverse complement strand
GGCAGTTGATATGTTACCGCAAACAATAAAAATAAGGGTTTCCTGACATTATCTCTTCCGGCAAAGTAACCGTGAGAAAAACCTAATGTCTGGAAACCCTTTATTTACAAGCTTTTTAGTTCTTCATTTCTCAACCCTCGACATCAATGTTACGCACTCAACATGGTATGTATTGGGGAACATGTCAACAGGCTGTACCTTCCTTACATCATAATCCTCCTTAAATAAGGCCAGGTCTCTCGCCAGTGTAGCAGGATTGCAGGAGACATAGACAATCTTCTCCGGTTTGACCCCAATTACAGCTTCTATTACTTCCCGTGCCAGGCCTTTCCTGGGCGGATCAAAGACAATCAGATCAGGTTTTTTCCCCTCAGCCAGTAACTCCGGCAATTTATCCTCCACCCTGCCGGTAATGAAACGGCAATTGTTGATATCATTAAGCCGGGCATTTTTACCGGCATCCTCTATAGCTGCCGGTACCTCTTCTATGCCGATAACCTCTCCCGCCCTCTCTGCCAGATATAAGGAGATACTGCCGATCCCGCAATAGGCATCAATGACTGTCTCTTTACCGGTCAGGCCGGCAAAATCCACTACAAAATCATATAAATTCCTGGTCTGTAATGTATTTACCTGAAAAAATGAATTTATGGAGATGGCAAATCTAACATTACCGATATAATCCAGGTAATAATCCCGGCCGGCAATAACTCCTGTCTCCTTCCCGAGGACAACATTACTCCTCTCTGGATTGATATTCTGTAATACCCCTGCCAGCTCCGGTATCTCCTTCATTACCCTTTCTGCAATCTCTTCCTTATTGGGCAGTTCCTTCCCGGAAGTCACCAGTACCAGCAGGACCTGATTTGTGCAGACTCCTGTCCTGATTACCAGGTGGCGTAATAATCCTTTATGAGTTTTCTCATTATAGACAGTCAAAGTCGGGTAATCATTTAAAATCTCCAGGGTCTTCTTCATGGTCCGGTTTATCAGAGGATGTTGAATCTGACAGCTATCCAGGGGAACAATCTCGTGACTGCCCCGCTCATAAAAACCTGCTATAATCTTGCCTTCACTATCCCTTGCCAGGGGAAACTGGGCCTTGTTCCGGTAAAAAAAGGGATGGGGGGCGGGAAAAACCGGCTGAACCTCAGGATCCTCCAGTCTGGCAATCCTCTCCAGCAAATCCTTCATCATCTTCCTCTTATACTCCAGCTGTTTTTCATAGGCAATATGCTGCAGCTGACAGCCGCCACAGATACCTGAGACAGGACACTCTGCCTCTACCCTCTCCGGGGCTCTCCTCAAAACCTCCACTATCTCCCCTCTGGCATAATTCTTTTTCTTTTCGGTAATACGGATTTTTACCAGTTCACCGGGCACCCCGCCCGGTACAAAGACTGCCAGATCATCATATCTTCCGACACAATCACCGCCATTGGCCAGATCTGCCAGCTCTATTTCGACTATATCTCCTTTATTTATGCTCATATCACACCTCATATTGTTTAGTAAAACTATTATCTATTATTATACAGAATTTTGTCAGTTTATTAAACAAATTTTTTGGCAGGAACACTTTTATTCACCCTTGCATAAACTGGCTGCGGGTGTTATAATATAATTGAAGGCTGGTATTGTTGAGTAAGTAATAGGGCAGGCCAGTCTCAATACTTTCACCTCTGGAACAAAGTAGTGGTGAAGCGAGAAATGTTCCCTTTAACTATCATAAAAAAGGAGGGGACATTTATGTTGATGGCTGGTAATATTTTTTCAGAAAAACGTAAAAAACGGAGTCCTATAAGAGAGGAAAATCCTTACTGCAAGAAAGTCGAAGACAGAATCGAAGAACTGAAAAGAAAAACACTAATTAAATACTATCTGCACGGCGGGTTCTAATACCAATACTACTCATCGAAAAGGCCGGAGAATTCTCCGGCCTTTTTGTTATCAGTACTGCCTGGCTAAAAAAACTATTCATTTTTTATTTGACAATAGATATTTTATTAAGTATTATTATTATAAAATTCGATACTATTTATAATAATAATCAGAACAATAATCGAGGTGTAAATATGAAAACTAATCAAAGATCAGAACTATTGGGTAAAGAAAAAATACTGCCGCTATTATTCAGATTATCAATACCTTCCATTTTCTCCATGGCTGTACAGGCCATGTATAATATTGTTGATAGCATCTATGTTGCGAGACTGGGCACAAATGAACTGGCTGCCCTGTCAGTGGCTTTCCCGATACAGATGGTCCTCATCTCAATCGGTGTAGGAACGGGGGTCGGGACCAGCTCACTGGTAGCCCGCTGCCTGGGAATGAAGAAACAGGAAGAAGCTGCAAATGCAGAAAGACATGTCATAATCATTGCAATAGTTTACGGAATCCTGGGTGCCCTGACAGGAATATTCCTGTCGGAGAACCTGATTCAGCTATTTACCAGTGATGCACTTTTAATCAGTCTTGGAAAAGAATATATCAGAATTATATTGATGGGCTCAGTTACCCTGTTTTTCACAACCATTGTTGATAATATGATACGCGGTGAAGGCAATACCGTTATACCCATGATTGCGATGCTGATCGGGGCATTCACGAACATTATCCTGGATCCCTTTTTGATATATGGCATCGGGCCATTCCCGGAAATGGGAGTTGGCGGGGCTGCCCTGGCTACAGTTATAGCCCGTTTTGCCTGCTGTGTCTTTTTAATTTTTATTCTCATCACAGGCAGAAACGAGCTTCAGATAAATTATAAGAATTTCAGACTGGATATAAGTATATTTAAGGAAATTTATACTGTAGGCTTCCCTACCGTAATAATGCAGACACTGGGCAGTATTATGATCTCTTTATTGAACCTGATTCTGGAACTTTATTCTTCTACAGCCATTGCCGCAGCGGGTATCTATTTCAAACTGCAGTCCTTCGTCTTCATGCCGGTAGTCGGCCTTACCCATGGCTATCTGCCCATAATGGGATATAATTACGGGCACAAAAAGCCGGAACGGATGAAAAAAACGATGAAATATACTTTTTTGACTGCCTTCTCCTATACAACCCTGAGTTTTATCATCTTTCAATTATTTCCTGAAGGCATAGTTCGTTTGTTTAATGATGATCCGGAACTGATAAGCATCGGTTCAATGGTACTCAAAGCAATCAGCCTGTCTTTTCCAATTGCCGGTCCGGCAATTATCATCTCAACCACCTTTCAATCAATGGGAAAAGGTTTGCCTGGCCTGTTTTTATCCTTATCAAGACAGCTTATTATATTGATTCCTGTCTTCGCTTTACTGGGTAAATATTTCGGCCTGAATGGTGTCTGGTATGCCTTTTTGATTGCAGAACTTCTCAGCTTTATTCCCGCTGTCTCCTGGCTCAGGCATGATTTGAAGAATGTTTTCCTGAGGATGGAAACAGCTGAATAAAAAATACCCCCCAGTAATACCTTTCAGGGGGGTATTTCATTTTTATTTATTTATCCTGATACTTCCACATTCATTTATTATATCTATCTTTATATCAGCTGAACCTTCAGAGCCCCTCAATATCCGTACATTATCCTTCCTTTCCAACTGAAAAGGAAGATTTGTACTGATGTTACCGTATTTTGTCTCACAGTATAATTCATATTCAATAAGACCATCACCAGGCTCAACTTCTATCTCTGAATAAGCAGCTCTAATCCGGAGACTGTTAGTAAAATCTCTTGCCCTGAACACACCAAAGGCAATATTAGCGTTCATATTACCGCGTATTCTGGAACAATCCGTATTTGTAAATGACGAATTGATGGCCAGATTACCGGAGATGTCCTCTGCATAAATAGCCCCATAAGTTGTTCTCAATTCCACATCTCCGCTGTTATTCCTGATCTCCACTGTATCAAAACTGTTCTTAAGACTCATATCTTCAATCATATTTTTTACAGTGAGTCTCCCGAAACTATTACTTATATCCAGCAATAAATCCTCAGGAACAAGTAAATCATAATCAACTATTATAGCCTTTATTCTTTCAGCATATTCCGGAATCTCCGGTTCAATGATCATCCTGTCCCCCGCTGTATAAGTATGTACATCCAGTCCTTCTGCTAATAGTTCTGCCTCTTCTTTTTCCTCTGCATATACGGTCAGGCGGCAGGAAAGAAGAATATCATCACGCTTTTCTCCGCTTATATTTACAGAACCCATCCCATTCTTTATGCAGAGAGCTTTTATATCTTCCCCCAACACAATCTGTCTATCACTGACTCTTTTTTCAGCATGAGGGGTATCTATAATATCACCAGGATAATTAATATTTAGCCGTGAATCATCTATTGACTCAATTTCAAATTCCCTGAGTATTTTACTTCCGTTATATTTTATATCAAAAATCATCAGAATAGCTGCCACAATTATTATCAGGCTTACAACCGCCTTCCTGTTCATTTTCACCTTCCTTTTCACCCTCCTTATACCTCCAGATGTTTTTCTATGATCCAGGAACCCAGTAGGAATATGGCAGCATGTAATAACATTGATGCCACAATAAAGCCGCTATTGATTACTCTATCTAAACTGGTAAAAAACGGACCGCTTAAATTCAGGCTTTCCAGTGTAATTTCCGGGCACCATCTAAAGAACCTGGATAAAATAAATCCCAGCCGGATCATGAAATAGTTCAGTATTATGAATACAATGATGGTAATTAATCCCCTGAAACGGCTATAGAAAAGGCTGAATATCTGGGAAAACTGTACCCTGATATAGACTCCCAGGGCAGTTATCCAGTAAACAAATATCAGCATTAGCACAATCCTGTATATAGCCCCCATATCAATTGCATATTCTTTTATCCTTTCCATAATTTCTTTTATTAAGCCTTGTTGAAAGATCAAGATCAGGATAAATGCAAAGAGACTTACTGTAATGAAAAAGGTCATAAATGCAGCTATTTTTGCCAGCCCTATTTCCCAGCCTCTCCTGGGTATGGAGAGAATAAAGTAATTTGTCTCATCTTTCCATTCCTGCTGGTAAGAATTATATGCCTGCCAGAGTACTATTAAGGGAAAAAAGTTAAATGGCAAAAAGCTTAATAAAAAACTTATACCCTTCGGCCATACATCAATCTTGAAAAAGAGGAATAGATTCCAGGCAAAGATCAGTAATAGAACAACCAGCAATAAAAAACTCAATGTATAAAGTTCTTTTTTATAAAGCTCCCACCAGGCCCTCATTCAAATACCTCCTTCAACAGATCCTGAATTGACATACCATGTTCCGCACGTAAGTCATCTGCATTACCCTGTAATTTTACCTCACCATCTTCCAGAAATACTACATAATCAAAAAAGCGCTCTGCCTCCAGGACTTCATGAGTGGATAAAATTATAGTCTGTTTTTCTGCATCATATTCACTGATTAAGCCCTCCAGTATTCTGGAACGGGACTTGGGATCGATACCTGCCAGCGGCTCATCCATGACAATCAAGGGAACATCCCTGGCCATTGTTAAGGCCAGCTTGAGCCTTCCCACCATGCCTTTTGATAAGTTTTTGACACGTAATTCCGGTGTCAGGTTCATAAATTCAAGTATCTCCATGGCTTTTTCTCTATTAAAAGTCCTGTACTGGCTTTCATATAAATTTATAACCTGTTCTATGCTCATCCTTTTATAAAAATAGTTTATTTCCGGGAGAAAAGCAGTATTTTCCTTTACTTCCCGGCCCGGTCTCTTTCCGAAAACAAGAACCTCTCCCTCAGTAGGTTTAACCAGACCAATCATTGATTTTAACAGAGTAGATTTTCCGCTGCCATTAGGACCTATCAAACCGGTTATTTTTCCGGCAGGGAAATTTATACTGATTCCCTTCAGGGCATCTACTCCAGGATAGCTCTTTACAAGCTTTTTTATCTCAACAGCAGTATTACTCACCATTACCCTCCTTTTCTTCCTCCTTTTTTTCTATTTCTCCTTTTACATACTCAATAATTTCTTTACCGGTATAACCAAGGGATTTCATCTCGCTTATGAATTTTGATACAGCATCTCTGGCCATATCATTCCTTATGGTTATGACCATACTGTCATCCTCCTTTACAAAAGTACCCTTGCCCCTTCTGGTCTCAATCAGATCAAGTAATTCCATCTCCCGGTAAGCTCTTTGAATTGTATTGGGATTTACCTCAATATATTTTGCCATATCCCTCTGAGAAGGCAGTTTATCACCGGGATTAAGTTCTCCCCTGACAATCATCTTCTTTATCTCTTCAATAATCTGTTCATAGATTGGATTTGCAGCATCAAAATTCAGCTTCATTTAACTTTCCCTCCCTCTCATGCCTGCTGGGTTTTCAGTAATAACTTACATCTACATCTATAATCCCTTTCTTGTTCAGATTTATATCCCCATCTTGTTCTATATTATCTTTCCTGAGCATAATATTCACATCCCCTGCAACACCATTTACCGTAACTTCTCTGGTACCGGTCCATGTATCAACATAGAACAAATCAGCATCAATACCGGCACCATTTATATATATTTCCTCAAGATTTTCTACATCCATGTGGAGATTTATACCTGCACCATTTATTCGGATATAACCGGAGTCATAGTAACCGCGGATATCTATTCCTGCCCCATTTATCTTTATTACATCTACATAATATTCCCCATGCATTTCAATACCTCCGGCATTTATCTTCATTTCATCAGCTGTTAAGTTCCCGTTAAGGATTATCCCGCCTGCATCTATATCGATTATCCGGAAGGGGTTCTTTGTACCGACTACTATCAGATGGTCATTGTCAAGGAATCCAAATAGATTTTTTTTGGGGTAATATATGTTCAGCCTGCCGCCCCTTCTATCATACTCCAGTTCATCTGAAATATAGATATTTTCCAGCTTTTCATCAAAATATATCCTGGTCCCCTTAAGATCAAAGTAGACACGGTCTTCTCCCTCGAGAACTATCTCATACAATTCATCCAGAATCTCCTCATCATAGAGCTGCTTTGCAGTTAGTCCCGTAAATAGAAATGAAAAAAGAATCATGAACAACAAAACTACTCTGCTTTTATACACTCCCATCACTCCCTATTTTTAATTTATATAGTTTAGTGCACTAGTAGGCTATTGCATTATTATTATATATGTTTATTTTTGTTTTGTCAACTATATTTTATATATAATATTTAAATAAAAAGGGTGCCTTTAAGAAGACACCCTTATCATTCTATTTCTTTTCTATTCAAATTTTATATACGCTTCAATATTTGTCAGCTCCTGTCTGGACAATTAATTCAATCATTTCTACCAATCTTATAAATTCAGTCCGGTATCCGTATTCGTCCTTCCCTTTTGCATCTTTTGCCAGTTCAATAACACCCTGGTATGAAGCATCGCCTTTGAATTCAGAATCCAGTAACAGCATACCAAACTGGGCCACTGAAGCTGCAAACCTGAAATTTTCTGAAGCATCTGCTATTCCCTTAATATGGTCAGCAAGAACAGCACTTATCAGCCGGCTTTCATTTTCATCCGGTTCCTTATATCTCAATTTGATTGTCAACAGTTCATTGCTCTGATAGGCCTCTTCCTTAATGATTGTCTGTAGATAAACCAGATCTGAATAAAGATCAATGTCGTCTCCATCTGCGGGTACCAGTTCATAAAGGGCAGTAACTGAATGGCCTGCCCCCAGTTCACCTGCATCCTTTCTGTCATCATCAAAATCCTGGTTTTCCATTACCCTGTTCTCATATCCAATCAGTCTGTATTCCCTGACTTTAGCAGGATTAAATTCAACCTGTATTTTGACATCTTTTGCTATTGTATAAAGCGTGCCTCCCAGCTCCCTGATGAGGACTTTTTTTGCTTCCAGCAGATTATCTATGTAAGCATAATTGCCATTCCCTTTATTGGATAGTTCCTCCATCCGGGAATCCTTATAGTTACCTGTCCCAAAGCCCAGTACAGTAAGGAATATGCCCTCTTCCCTCTTTTCTTCTATCAATCTCACCAGCTCACCTGTACTGGAAACCCCTACATTAAAATCCCCGTCTGTAGCAAGGATGACCCTGTTATTGCCTTCCCGGAGATAATTCTTTTTTGCAATCTCATATGCCTTTACTATACCGGCACCGCCGGCTGTAGAGCCCCATGGCTCCAGATTATCAATGGCCTTTTTGATCTTATCTTTTTCTTTGCCTGATACAGAATCCAGGACCACTTCAGTATAACCGGAATAGGTAACCAGTGAGATCCTGTCTTCCTCCCTCAATTCATCAGCCAGCAGTATCAGGGCCTTTTTGAGTAAGGGAAGCTTATCAGGGCTATCCATGGAGGCTGATACGTCTACCAGGAAGACGAGATTATTGGGAGGCAGCTCCTCTGTTTCAATCTTTTTAGCCTGTAATCCGATTAAAACCAATCTGTGGTCCCTGTTCCAGGGACATTCAGCCGCTTCTGTATATATTGAAAATGGTATGTCTCCTTCCGGAGCAGGATAATCATAATCAAAGTAGTTAATCATCTCTTCTATCCTGACGGCATCTCTGGGCGGGAGCTGTCCCTTGTTGATATATCTTCTGATATTTGTATATGAGGCTGTATCGACATCAATGGAAAAAATGGATTGAGGATTATCAAGGACACGGAAAAAACTGTTTTCATATATTCTGCTGTATTCCTCTGTATTGAAATAATTCATGCTATTTATATTATGGGAACCATAAAATGAGACCGCAGTGTCTGCCCTGCTCATAGACTTCTCCATTGCCGGCGCGGCATCCATCATCAAAAAGTCCGCAGTCTCTCCGGCCGACATATCGTCCGGATATGATCTTATCAGAAAATATATGGTGCCATCATCACTTATCATATAATTAATACCATAATGAGCTGCAAGATAATCAATCAGGTCCTGGATGGTCTCTCCCCTGGCAATGCTGATACTGATTTTGAGTCCTGCAATATCTGAAACGGCATAGAATTTTATCCCGGTCAGCTTTGTGAGATGGAATAGGACCTTTTCTAATTCGGTGTCAGTAAAACTGATATCTTCTGTAAACTTCTCTACCAGGTCAACTTTAACCTCCTCTTTTTTCTCCGCATAGAATGTTACTGAGCCAAATAAGAGAACCAATAAAACAACAAAGAACAGGTAAACCCTTTTTTTCATTTCATACACCCCTTTTTCATTATCAACTTTTATAATCTTTCTCTATCAGTGTAGACGTATGAAATAAAAAAAGTTCCATTTTTTATTTTATTTTTCTATTAAATACTTCCAGTACCTTGCCGGCATAAACTGCCTCTGGCAGCGGGGGTTTCTCCTGTTTTCTATCATGATATTCTTAAAAAAGACTTTCCAGAGTTCCTGGTAATATCTCTCTCTTTCGGAAAACTGCAAATTGTATGTGTTCTCCAATTCTGTCAGAACCCATTCCTCTTTATTATAAACTGCAGCCAGCTTCCTTCTCCTGTCATGGATTATCCAGTACTGGCCAGAGAGTCTTCTGGCAAAATGTGGGGCCAGTAGTGATACGATATTGTTGTCAGGCTCAAAGGGGGCGTAAAAGAGCCCTCCCTCAATTTCCCTGAACCTCAGCAAACCCAGCAGCAGGTGTTTCTCCCGGGCCACCCTGCTGCTTATTTTTTCTATCTGATCCACTATCTCATTGTTGAGATACTGCTCCACTTTCCTGCCCATCCTGAATCCGATTTTCAAATACTGATAGATCAGCTGTCCCGTATTTTCCCCTTCAGACAAATAGACATAATAGATCTTTCTCAGGGCATTAAGTGATATTCTGTCCTTCACGGCCTGATAGACCCGGTCAGATTTATCAAGTTCGGTTTCTATCATAAATTTTCTGGTAAAAAAACCTTCTTTATAACTATCTTCAATTATTATATGATCAGGTTTTTCAGGATTGTAAAAAGCATGATATATGGCTGTCAATAAGCCCGGAAAGCTGCCATCATAGATATAATAGTTCATTTTCCGCTATCACCACACAATAGAAGGCTCTCTTCATCTCTTAAGTTTATCAGGGTATTATCAGTATCTGACCAGGAATCTCTATAATCCTGGAACAGGGATAATTGTTCTGCTTCCATGCCGGAGATCAGCCTCCCCCTGATAAGATCTTCCCGGAAGGGAATATCACCATAGTATTTCCCCTGACAGGTAATAAAATAGCGTGCCCTCCTCACTACTGTTCCAAATTTCTTCAAATCAAAAAAACTGATAGAACCTGTCCTCCTCGCTTTCACAATCCTTTGCGCAGATTTGACCCCTATGCCTGGAACCCTGAGAAGGAGCTCATAATCAGCAGTATTTATCTCGACAGGGAACAATTCTAAATTGTTCAGGGCCCAGTTTGCTTTTGGGTCAAGTTCAACATCAAAGTTTGGATTTTCCCGGTTCAGTAATTCATCAGCCCTGAATCTGTAGAATCTCAAGAGCCAGTCTGCCTGATAAAGCCTGTGTTCTCTCAATAGAGGCGGCTTTTTCAGAAAAGGTAAAAGAGAATTCTGATTAACCGGTACATAGGCAGAATAATAAACCCGGCGGAGCTTAAACTTTTGATACAGGCTTTCTGATATTTTCAAAATGTGTAAATCAGGCTCAGGACTTGCACCCACAATAAGCTGTGTGCTCTGGCCTGCAGGGACAAAAGCAGCTCTTCTGGGATTTTTCCGCCTCTCTTGCCTGTTTTCCACTATATTCATACCAATATCCCTCATGGGAGTAAGTATTTTGTCAAAATCTTTGTCAGGAGCAAGTAATTTCAGGCTTCTTCTGGAAGGCAGTTCAATATTTACACTCATCCTGTCAGCATATCTCCCAGCCTGCAGGATGAGTGTAATATCTGCTCCCGGGATCGCCTTCAGGTGTATATAGCCATTGAACCTGTATTCTTCCCTTAATATCCTGACTGTTTTCAGGAGGAGCTCCATGGTATAATCCGGATTTTTCATTACTGCTGAGCTTAAAAATAGACCTTCTATATAATTCCTCCGGTAAAAATTTATTGTCAAATCAGCCACTTCCTCCGGGGTGAAGGCAGCCCTGGGCCTGTCATTTGAAGCCCTGTTAACACAATAGGCACAATCATAGATACAGTAATTTGTAAAAAGAATTTTCAATAATGAAATACAGCGCCCGTCATCAGACCAGCTGTGGCAGATCCCGGCCGCTGCCCCATTTCCCATCCCCCCCGGTGTATTCTCCCGGTTGCTGCCGCTCGAAGCACAGGAAACATCATATTTTGCAGCATCTGCCAGAATATATAATTTGCCGGAAATATCCATAAAAACACCCCTGTCTGTATTGGACTGTTCTTTGTGCTGAACATCTGTTCTTTTATTATTATAACATACAAATGTTCGAAAAACAATAGTTGATTACTGCTTTTGTCCTGTAGAAATATTTTGTTACAATATAAATACAAGGTCATAGATAATAGCCCCTGACCTCTTTTATGATTTATTTAATATTGTGCCTGGATGACCAATACATTAATTTTCAGTTTTCATCATATTCCTTCAATGCTTCAAATCCATTTGATGCAAATGTACCATCTTCAAGAATAGTATTTGCCATTATCAATAATACCATTATTATCTTTTATCCAGTACTAATAATCCTTCTTCATATATTCTTACCATTTATCCCTTCCCGTTCCATATTTCATAAATACAGTATCAATCCTTATATTTTAAAATTCCAGTAAAATTATCTGTCCTTTTTTTTTCCCTCCCTGTATATTCTGCTTTAACAATTTTCCCTCCTAACCATCCTTTAAAATTATAAAAGGAATTTATGTTTTCACTCAAGGTGTTCAGAATAGTATGTATTCCATAATCATTTATTACCTTGTCATTCCAATTCCCACTGCTATATATTATATCCTCTTTCCCGTTAACTCATTATTATCAAAACTAAGTCCTGGATACCTGTCTGTATATTCTTTAAAGCCAGGATCATCAATATCATCGGTCTCATATACCGGGTCTATGAGTTCTACATTACCATTAATGAAATCCTCTTTTGAGTAGAGTTAAAACCTTGTACCATAGCTTAATCCCCCCAGTCATCCTGTATTACAGGGTCAAATCCTTTTAAAGACTGGTAATTATAATGGTCGGTCTATTTATTAAGATTTCCAGTCTCCATCGCTTTTAACATAAGGAAAATACCGATATATGTTTCTCTATTATCTTCATCAGATACAAAGGCTGAATGCAAATAATATAGTTTCACCAAATGAATAATATTTTTACTTGTTATTGCTGAAAATAATGATCTTTACTGTAAAAAGGAAGGAATTATTAAATTTATGTATAAATATATAAAGAGTAAAATTTTTATTAAAAATTGATAGGGGGTATTTTAGTGAATTTCAGTGCTAAAGAATTTCTGTCAGGAGGAAGCCGGATTTATAAAAAGAACTTTGTTAAACTACTTGGTATTAACCTGCTCATACTCCTTTTATTGCTGGCTTTATTCGCTTTAATAAGTATGATCATTGGGGTCACAATGATTAATTCTTATAACGGATTTGAAAATGATTTGTATGCTACACCGGATTTACCTGCCAGTACTATTATTTTGATTATTTTATTTGCCGTCCTGTGTGCGATATTCGCACCTGTTCTTTATGCCGGTTATAGCCTGATCTATATAAAACTGGCCCGGGGAGAAAACACGGGTTTCCTGGACATCTTCTCTGGCTTCAGTAATTTCTGGCATATATGGTTGACCCAGTATTTTACAGGCATCCTTATGCTTGGAGGAGTATTATTATTTATGCTTCCAATATTTATTGTTTTCATTATTAGTGTAGGAGTAGATCTCATCAATTCTTTGCCCTGGATGCTGTTATTGTATGGCAATAGCAGCATTCCTTTCTATAGTTATTCCGGCAGTCTATACCTGTATTTTCTTATCCTCTGTATTGTCTCTTTCGTTGCTTTTATATACTGGGCCTTGAAATTCATGTTTACTACTTTTGCAGCTGTTGATAAAAAGTTTAAAACAGCTGAAGCTATTTTTTATGGCAGCCAGATTACTAATTCATACAAATGGAAGATTTTCCTGGCTGTTTTGCTGCCGGTAATTATATATTCCCTTGTTTCTATCCTGTCAGGTTATGTGTTCGGTGATGAAAGCTGGCCTGCATTAATTATCCGATTTCTCTTCGGATTATTTATTTATGCACCATGGTTGAGTTCTGTTTTAGGGGAAATATATAATAAATTATCCAGTAACTATGATAATACCACAACAGATAACACTGAAAAGCAGATAACCACTGCTGATGCAGGGATAGAAAATGAAAGGCCGTCCTTTTATGAAGAGAAAAAGTATGATACTACAGGCAGCTATACTTTTTCTATAGATGAAAAGAAATTTTCCTTTGACCAGGATGATGAAAATGATACTGTAGAAGATGTCGGGGATGATGATATAATATAAATCAAATATACAATAGAAGGTCCCGGGTTTTCAGCTTATACCCCGGGATCTTTGTCATTATAAATCAATATTCATCATGTTCACCCTAACGCCGTCAATTCCTTCCAGCTCTTTTTCCAGCCTCTGAATATCAGTATCACTGCCGGCAAGGTGTAATATTATCAGGCCATTATCACTACATCCCCTTACCTGATGCAGGCCCAGCCTTGTACTGATAAGACAACCGTATTTTGTCAGAACTTCCTGAACCTGAGGTGCAGTATTATTTCTTTGATCAATTATTACTGCCATAATTACTGAAGAATTATCCACAGAACCACTCCTTCATTCATTTATTTTTTCTTCAAGGATACTGTTTACAAGCTCCGGATTGGCCCTTCCGCGGGTTTCCTTCATGACCTGGCCCACCAGAAAAGCAAGGGCTTTTTCCTTACCACTCCGGATCTCTTCAACAAGTTCCTGATTATCTTTTATTTTCCTGAGAATTACCGCCTCCAGAAAGGTCCTGTCAGTGATCTGTCTCAGGTCCTTTTTTTCAATTACCTGCTCAGGCATCTCACCGGTTAGAAACATCTCCCTGAAGACTTCTTTTGCTATTTTCCCGTTAATGATACCTTCATCCATCAATTTCAACATCCGGCCAAGATTTTCAGGCTTCAATTTTGATTCACTGATTGAGATCTTCTCTTCTTTGAGAAGATGCAGAAAATCACCTGTAATCCAGGCTGAAACTGCCCGGGAATCAGGATGTTCAGAGACACCTTCTTCAAAAAAATCAGCCAGTTCTACAGTATTTATCAAAATCTCCGCATCAGATTCCCTCAGGGCATAATCCCTGATAAAGCGCCTCTTTCTGTCAGCCGGCAGTTCGGGCAGGTTTCTCCTGATCTCTTCGAGCCAGCTGTCATC
>JAAYLO010000225.1 GCA_012521855.1 Halanaerobiaceae bacterium | reverse complement strand
TATAGAACTTTATAAAATGTATATAGTAAAAGGGGTATTTAATATGTTATACTTTACACAAGAAAAATATGATTGTACCGGCTGTGGTGCCTGTAAAGCTGTTTGTCCGGTAGAGTGCATATCATTTATTTATGATGAAGAAGGATTTTTTTATCCGGTTGCAGATTCCAGATGTATTGATTGTGGTAAATGTGAAAAAGTATGCCCAATAAATAACATCAACTTTACAATGGAAGACTTCGAGCAGTATAGCATAGTTGGCCGCCATAAAGATGATGATATATGGCAGAAAAGTTCCTCTGGAGGAGCCTTTACAGCAATCTGTGAATTATATCATGAAGATGATGGTTCAATATTTGGGGCAAGATTTAATGGAACAGAAATTGTCCATGATTATGTGAAAGATATAAAGGATATTGCCCTTTTCAGGAAATCTAAATATGTTCAGAGCGATATGGGGGATATTTATCATGTTCTTAAGAAGTTACTGGATGACAACAAAAAAGTAATATTTTCAGGAACCCCCTGTCAAGTAGCAGGCATAAAAAATTATCTGGGAAGAGATTATGACAATTTACTCTGTATAGATTTAGTCTGTCATGGTGTTGGAAGTCCAGGTGTTTTTAAAAAATATATAGAGTTTTTAGAAATGAATCATGGCTCTAAAGTTAAGTCTTTTGGATTTCGTCATAAGAAAATCAAGATGGGCAGAATGTTGGAGTATATAGTTGTTGTTGAATTTGAAAACGGTAAAAGAATAGAAAATGAAAAAGACATCTATAATACTGCATTTATTCAGGCTCTTTTACTAAGGCCATCATGCGGAAAATGCAGATTTGCAAATATTCAAAGGGTTGGAGATTTAACTATTGGAGATTTCAAAAAGAAACATGAATTATTGCCGGAAGCTAAAGGACTGGATAATTTCTCTACGATAATTATTAATTCTGACAAAGGAGAAAAGGCAGCATCTCAATTACAGGAAAATATGTATACTTATTCTGTTGAAATTAGTGATATAGTAAAAACAAATCCGCCTCTTAGACAGGCATCAAAGCTGAATGAGAATAGAGATTCTTTATTTCGGGATTTACAAAAAACTGAATCTGTGGAGACTGTGTTAACAAGATATATATCTTATCCAGCAATATATATGAAAATATGGATTTCGTTACCTGATAGATTAAGGGCATTTATAAAAAGGAGAATAAAAATATGAAAATAGGGATAGTAACATGGCATTATAATTCCAATTATGGAACTCTACTTCAAGCGTATGCATTACAGGAAATTATTAAAAAGTTTGGATATAGCCCTGAGTTTGTAAACTTTAGACCTAACTTAAATACATCAAAAAAGAAACTTGTCAGAAAACTAAAGGATCTTTATATAATGCTATTCAGACCAGGATTATATAATAATAGGAAGCTATTGTACAGGTTTATAGATCAGAATTTTTCACTGGGTAAATTATATTATTCTTATAATGATTTATGCAAAGAAGCTGATAAGATATATGATGTCGGGATATGCGGGAGTGATCAAATATGGAGCAATAATACCGGAACTATTAATCCTTTTTATTATTTAGATTTTTTAGATGAGAGTAAAAGAATTTCATATGCCTCCAGTATAGGACGCAACAGAATACCGGATAATTTAGTAACAGACTTTGGGAAATATGTTAATAAAATAAGGTATCTGTCAATTAGAGAAGAAAAGGGTGCTGAGATTATTAAAGAAATTACAGGAAGGGATGCAGAAGTAGTTTTAGATCCTTCTTTATTATTGGATAAGGATGAATGGTTAGAGAAAATTGAGGATAAAAAACCAGTATCACCAAAAGAAAAGTATATCTTTCTATATATTTTAGGAGATAACGAAGAACATGTAGAATATGCTAAACAAGTTTCAAAAATAACAGGGCTCAAATTAATTGCAATTGAGACAGAATATGGAAAAGTTAAAGATTTAGAACTTATTCCGGCTGATCCATTTGACTTTGTTGAATTGGTGAACAATGCAAGTTATGTGTTAACTGATTCATTTCATGGCTTAGCCTTCAGTATTAATTTGGAAAAGCAATTTGCAGTATTTAAGAGATTTAGAGATGATGAGAAAAAAAGTCAAAATTCCCGGATTTATAATTTATTGAAAAAAACAAATTTAGAAGACCGGCTTATATTATCAGATGAATCAGTATCTTTTTTAAGCGATAATATAATTGATTATAATTCAGTTAAACCGCTACTGGAAGAAGAGAGAAAAAGATCTTTAGAGTTTTTATCCAGTTCTATAAAATCAGTAATTAATGAAAAGTAACTGGTTTGTATAATAAGTAAATGAAATAGAGTAGGAGTAAAAATGAATGAAAAAATCACATAAAACTGCCAGGTCAGCATTAATGATAATGATATTTACCCTGGGAAGTAAACTCCTGGGATTTATCAGAGAGACCCTCATAGCCTCGAAATTTGGTTCAGGGATGCTAACGGATGCTTTTTTCATTGCCGTATCTGCTACTACTCTTGTAGGCAGTTTCATATTAAGTTCTATAAGTACAACATTCATACCGGTAATATCAGAGGTTGAAGCCAGGGAAGGCAGAGGGGGCAAGATAAAGCATACTAATAATATAATAAACATAACGGCCGCTTTATCTCTTGCTTTAGTAATCATAGCTTTAGCAGGAACACCTCTAATTGTAAGAATATTGGCATCTGGATTCGAGGGAGAACAGTTTAACCTGGCTGTTAATTTAACGAGGATAGGTTTACCGATTATTCTATTCAGTGGCTTGATAGGAGTACTAAAAGGTTTTTT
Source organism: Halanaerobiaceae bacterium (assembly GCA_012521855.1). Lineage (GTDB taxonomy): Bacteria > Bacillota > Halanaerobiia > Halanaerobiales > DTU029 > JAAYLO01. The sequence goes on along the minus strand of JAAYLO010000225.1, from coordinate 1,642 downwards.
AGAATCTGAACAAAGATTCTATGCTACGGCTATTATTGGCATACCGTTTAACCTGGCTTATATATTTTATTTAGTTTTCATGTCATCCCTGTTTGGAATAAAAGGTTTAATGGTTACAGCAGTAATTGCAGTTTTCACTCAATTATTAGTACAAATTCCAGAGCTCATAAAGGCAGGATTTAGATATAAATTTATATTTGACTTTAAAGATAATTACATTAATAAAGTTCTATATTTGAGCTTGCCAGTATTATTAGGTACGGCAATTAATGATTTAAATGTAATTATCGATAAGACTCTGGCCTCCCGTTTAGTATCCGGAAGCATATCAGCTTTAAACTATGCAAATAAGCTAAATGGACTGTTGTTAGGGGTATTTATATCAGCAATTGCCACGGTTGTCTTTCCATTATTGGCTAAAGAATTCAGTAACAACAACATAACCGGGGTCAAGAGGATAATGTCATATGGAGTGATTCTAATTCTTTTAATAACCATACCGGCAACAGTAGGACTGGCAGTATTGGCGACCCCTATAGTCCAGGTCGCTTTTGAAAGAGGAGCCTTTAACCCCAATGATACTATTATGACATCTTCTGCATTAATATTTTATTCATTGGGATTAGTTGCTTCTGCTTTGCGCCTGTTAATTACAAGAGTATATTATTCTTTACAGGATACCAGGACACCGATGATAAATGGTGTAATATCATTAGGTCTTAATATTATACTAAATCTTATATTTATCCAATTTATGGCCCATACAGGACTGGCATGTGCTACCAGCATATCCAATACTGTAACTACTTTATTGTTGTTTTATGTTCTTAAAAAGAAGATTGGATCACTGGGTACCTGGGGATATATAAGAAACTTTATAAAAGCCGGGCTTGCCTCTGTACTTATGGGTGTAATTGTATATACGGTTTATCATGGTTTATACGGCTTATTAGGAGTTTCTAAACTTTTAGATTTATTATCCTTGTTAGCAGCTGTAGGAACAGGGGTAATAGTATATAGTGTACTATGCTATGTATTTGGTATTGAAGAAGTTAAAGAATTGATTGGAAAGATTAGAGATAGAGTGCTGAGAGGAACAGGGATTTAATAATTACTGGCCAGCTGGTTTAACTGAAATAAGATGGAATTAATAAAAAATTTCAGAAATATATGAAAATTAAGATCTATAACATAGATTTAGATAACCTGTTTTAAATGAAACTTATTCTTTGAGAGATTCCGGCATAATAAGTTTTTTGGTGTGTAGTATTGATATTATCTGATAATGTAATTTTTTTCTTTTAGCCATTGGAAATCAGAAAAGGATGCTCAGTTTTTTTTAAAAATTACAGGATTAAATTCAGGCTTATATCACTTTTATCTATGATGGAGATGAATGAGCAGCTTTATTTGACCTGATTACTATTATAGTAATACAATATAAGTAAGGTATAAAACTCTTACACAGTAGCAATTAACACCAATATTTTGTTTGATATTCTTTTAGCAGATAAGATGCATAAAGATTCTTCACTGGAATTAATATTACATTCTTTCAATTCAATGATCTTAAACTTCTGGATTCCTTTCTCAGTGATGCTAATATAATTCTGGAATATACCAGCCCCAGGGGGCTCTGGAT
>JAAYLO010000224.1 GCA_012521855.1 Halanaerobiaceae bacterium | reverse complement strand
TAATGATCTAAATGATTATAAAGTAGAAGTATGGCCCAGTACTCCTGAAGGAGAAGAATGTCAGGCGGAAGAGACTGTGGAATTCTACAGAACCCTTTTTGCCCATCCCCTGGTGGAAGCTATAACATGGTGGGATTTGCTTGACGGCCAGTGGCTGAAAGCTCCCTCAGGATTGATCCGGGAGGATTGCTCCAGCAAACCTGTCTATGAAGAATTGCGGAAACTCATCAAAGAAGAATGGTGGACAGGGCCGGTATCTCCTGTCACAGACCAAAAAGGCCAGATAGAATTTACCGGTTTTCTGGGCGAATATGAAATAAGCTATAGAGATAAAACCATAAGTTTCTTCCTGGATGACAAAGAAAATAAGGAGATATCCATTTATTTCTAATCTCTTTCATGCTGAATCTGCTTTTCTTCTCATAAAAAATACCCCCTGGCAGATGATCTTTTAATTATTAGACCTTCTGCCCGGGAGGTATCATTTCTCCTGTATAATTTTTTATATTTCTATTTTATCTTAAATTCTTCCACTGCGTTATTTAAATCCCCTGCCATTTCAGCCAGTTTTTCAGCCAGTGAAATAATCTCCTGTGTAGCCGCAATTTGTTCCTGAGTCGAAGCAGCTACTTCTTCGGAATTAGCTGCAAACTCCTGACTGACTGTTGCAACCTCACCAATAATCTCTTTAACCTCATGGCTCTTATTGATAATCTGGACTGCACTATTATTAACCTCTGTAATAATATTATTTAAACCTCCGGCTAATTCCTCTATTTTATCAAATACATCCTCTGTATCCTGTATTGCCTTAACGCCATTTTTTACTGTATCTTTAGCATCCTCCATCCTGTTGACCGCTTCTATTACACCGTCCTGTATTTGTTTTAATATACTACTGATTTGATCAGTAGCACTGGTAGAATCAGCTGCCAGTCCTCTAATTTCTTCTGCCACCACAGAAAATCCCCTGCCTGCATCACCAGCTCTGGCTGCCTCAATAGCGGCATTTAAAGCCAGCAGATTAGTCTGGCCCGCTATGCCTTCGATTAATTCTATAATATTACCGATCTCTGCTGAATTTTTACCAAGCAGGTGAATTACATCTTCTACTTCTATAACATCTTCTTCAATTTTACTTACAGCCTTCATAGAGTTGGAAACCGAAATGTTACCCCTTCCAATACTATTCAATACATTCACGGCTGATTCAACCATATCCTCTGTCCTCTGGCCTACTACATTCATTGTATTTACCAACTCTTCCAGATTTCCGGATACTTCTTCCAACTGGGCAGATTGTTCTTCCGCTCCGGCAGCTATGTTCTGAATTGCTGTACCTACCTGCTCAGCTGATTCGCCGACCTGTTGTCCAGAAACAGCGAGATTTTCACTGGAAATTGCAACTTCAGCTGATATTTCTGAGATTCTGGCTATCATTCTTTGAAAACCGGAAATCATCCTGTTGAAAGAAGCGCTGATCTGATAAGACTCATCAGCACCTTTGTACCCTTCATTATAAGCAACCTGTACAGTTAAATCTCCTGTTTCAGCTAAGGCCATGGCGTTACATATTCCCTTTATTCTATTGGATATTCTAAAAGTAAAAATACTGATTATAAACATAATAATTATTTCAAAGAAAGTTGTATTAATTGCAACACCTCTCACTGTCTGTGCAGCCATATCTTCTATAAATTCATTAGCTGTACCCACATACCACATACCGATTATTCTGCCGCCGGCATCTCTAAGGGGTGTATATGCTGTCTGATATTTGTTCCCGACCACTTCAGCCTCCCCATAATAGTC
>JAAYLO010000223.1 GCA_012521855.1 Halanaerobiaceae bacterium | reverse complement strand
CGGAACCAGGGACGGTTATGACCTGGAATTACTGAAGGCGGTAACTGCTTCAGTCAGGATACCGGTTATTGCTTCCGGCGGGGCAGGGAGAGCCGAACATTTACGGGATGCCTTGCTCATCGGTAAAGCAGATGCAGTGCTGGCCGCTTCAATTTTTCATGAAAGGGATTATACTATCAGGGAAATAAAAGAATACCTGGCAGGAGAGGGTATTCCTGTCCGGATAGACCGGTAAAGAAGAGAAAAACATGATATTAGTTGGGGTGTAGATATGAAAGATATATTGGAAAAAGTTAAATTTGATGAAAATGGTTTAGTTCCTGCAATTTTACAGGATATAGACAGTAAAGAGGTATTAATGCTGGGGTATATGAATGAGGAATCACTGCTGAAGACAATGGAGACAGGGAAGGCCTGTTTCTGGAGCCGTTCCCGCCAGGAGCTGTGGCTTAAGGGAGAAACTTCCGGGAATTATCAATTTGTAAAAGAGATCAGATTTGATTGTGATAATGATAGCCTGCTTGTCAAGGTAAAAGCTGCCGGACCGGCCTGTCATACGGGCAAAAAGAGCTGTTTTTATCAGAGATTAAGTTCCGGTATCATTGAGGAAGTCCCTGAATCCTGCTCTTCGGGGAATGTGAGTGGGGCGGAGCTGGATAAAGCCGCATTTTTATACCGTTTATATGATGTAATAAAAGACCGTAAAGAAAATCCCGTGGAAGGCTCCTATACGAATTATCTCTTCAGAGAAGGTGTTGATAAGATCTGTAAAAAGATCGGTGAAGAGGCAGCAGAGGTCATTATCGGTGCAAAAAATGCTTCAAAGGATGAAATGATCTATGAAATTGGTGACCTGATTTATCACTTAATGGTACTGCTCAATCTCTATAATATTCCCCTGAGAGATATTTTTGCAGAACTGGAGAGCAGGAGCAAATAAAAAGCAATACAGAGAGCGAAACAATTAAAAAAACATATTTTTGCCCAAAAAATTGCAATAATCTCTGTATGTGTTATAATTATAATTAATAAAAAGTAGATTTTTTCCATAATTGCCTGGAGAGCTATTGTTTTATTCAGCAGAAATTTGAAAAAAGGAGTGTGTTGATATGGGGGGGGGTTACAATTATTGGTGCATTTTTGTTGTGTTTATTAGTTGGATATTTTGCCACCAGGAAAGGGCGGAGTTTTATTGGGTGGACTCTCCTGGCAATGCTGATTTCACCTTTAATATCTGGTATTATTCTGGCATGTTGTGAGGATTTATCTTACAATAATTATTATTTCGAAGAAATTGAATAATAATTATGTTTTATGCTATCTAGCCATTATTAAGGATAATGATTAGATAGTTTTCTTTTTTTCAGGATAAAGTATGGCAGCAATACCCGGGAACATCGGTATATTAATAGAAGGAAGATCATCCAGGAAGTGAAGGAGGTAATATGCTGAAAAAAATATTTCCCTGTAAATATGTAGGTGTAGTTATAAACAGAGACAAAATAATGGCTTATAGTGATAATGACGGGCTTTTTTTCAGTGAAGATATTAAGAATATCATTCCTATAGATAACGATATAGTAGAAGATTCCATGAATATTCCGGATTACTGGTTATCAGTAGATAAATTGGCAGTATTATTAAGGGCAGTATATAGAAAAACAAAGGCTCTTTTCATCAGGCCATTTCTGGTAATCTGTGTACCATATGAAGTGACTGGAAATGATACAAATAGAATAGTCATTGAAGCTGGAAGATTGGCCGGTTTTTCAAATGTATTTTTAGTAAATAATATAATTGTGGCATCATTTGGCTCCGGGGTTGTTGAGGATATTTCCCTGATCGGCAGTGAAGAAATATTGAATAAAATAGAAGAATTGCTTCAGGCTGTACCGCTGGATATTCCAGAAGAACTTGTCAAAAGAAAAGGAAAAGCTGCAAAAGAGCTTCTGGAAAGAGGCTGGAATTCTGATATCTCAAAAAGAGTTGCTTTTTGTGTCCCTGAAGAGCAGGCCTATAGATTTACTTCCAGTATAGGTAAATATGAATTAAAAAAAGTAAATCAAGAGGATTGCCTTATAAATGGTATGCAAAAAACCTTGCAGGAATTGCTGTTGAGGGAGTAATTGATGCTAATAATTTCTTTCAAAAGGATGAGGGTCTTATGACAGGTCTGGTATTGGAAGGCGGGGGAGCGAAGGGCTCTTATCATATTGGTGCCTATAAGGCCGTACAGGAATCAGGCATAGAAATCGGCGGGATTACCGGGACTTCCATTGGAGCAATAAATGGAGCCATGATAGTACAGGATGCCTGGGAGGAGGCCTATGAGATCTGGCATAATATAGATCCCGCACAGTTGTTTGATATAGATCCGGAAATCATAAAGGAACTAAAGAGTTTCCACTTTACACAGGATAATATTAAGTACTTACTGGGCAGGGTTAAACAGCTTTTTCATAATAGGGGTATAGATATCCGGAAGATCAGGAAGGTATTGAATGAAAATATTGATGAAAAAAAGGTCCGTAATGCTGATAAAGATTTTGGGATTGTCACCATCAATCTTTCTTCAAAGAAACCCATGGAATTATTCATTGAGGATATTCCCCGGGGAAAACTGATTGATTATTTAATGGCCAGCTCCTATCTGCCTGTATTTAAAAAGGAAAAAATGGATGGGAGTATTTTCCTTGACGGTGGTTTTTATGATAATTTACCCGTAAACATGATTGTAAAAAAAGGGTATAAAGATATAATAGCTGTCCGGACTTTTGGCCCTGGAAGAATCCGTAAAGTTGACGAAGACGGGCTTAATATAATCTATATAGCACCAGGGGAGGATCTCGGTTCTATACTGGATTTTGATAAAGAGAGGATGAGATATAATCTTAAACTGGGTTATTATGATACCCTGAAGGAGCTTAAAAAACTATCAGGGAAGAGATATTACTTTGAGACTGCACATATCAGTGATCTGGAAAAATACACTATTGATTTTTTCCTGGGCCTGGATGATAAGGTGATAGGAAGAATATGTCAACTGATGAATATACAGGACGCTAACGGATATAGGGTTATTTTTGAAATATTTCTACCCTTTCTGGCCAGATTGTTTAATCTTGACAGTAATTATTATTATCAGGATATACTGCTTTCATTACTGGAATATGCAGCCAGCAAGTATGGAATAGAGCGCTTCGCAATCTATCAACTGGATAGATTTGTTGATAAAATCAGGGAAGCTGCTCAGAGGGATGAAGATAAACCTGTAAAAATTCCAGGGGTTTTTACCATTAGCAGTATATTGGCTAAAACAGTAAAAGAAGAACTGCTGGATTATATTATAAAAGTTATATTTTAATACAGTGATCTAAAAAAAAGAAAACCCCCCAATAAGGGGGGGCAAATACTGCATTGCCTTGAGCAGTTTATCTTATATTATTTTTAGTTGATGTCAATTCTGCGGGCACTTTTTGTCTTATTTGTTTTTGGTAGTTTTACTTCCAGGATACCATTTTCATATTTTGCCTGGATTCTGTCTGGATCTACATCACTGATATTAAAGGATCTCTGAAATCTGCCACACCTTCTTTCCCTTCTGATGTAATTATCTTTTTCTTCCTCAATAAACTGATTGTTGCTGGCAGTGATTGTCATGTAGTTTTCATCTACCTCAATGTGAATATCATCCTTGTTTACTCCGGGCAGTTCAGCATATATTACATATTCATCATCAGTTTCCTTGATATCTGTCCTGAAAGCCCGTAAGCCTGCATTATCCAGAGCAAAGCTACCGAAATTATTGAAAAAGTCTTCAAAGAAATCATTCACCTCAAACAGATCCCTATTCCTCCGTCTAAAAGGAACTAAACCAAACATATTTATACCACCTCCATAATTAATGAGTATTTGAACTTTCATTTTCTGATTTGATTATATAGCAATGGTCAAAGAAAGTCAAAGACAAAAAAGGCTGAAATTCCCTTAAAAAGGCCTGAAAATCTTCTGTAGATTAAAAT
>JAAYLO010000222.1 GCA_012521855.1 Halanaerobiaceae bacterium | reverse complement strand
TTGTATAATAGTATTCATAAGAAGACTTCTTTCTAAATGTTTTGTTTGTCACTTAACATTTTATCAAATAAGGAGTCTTCTTTCTATTTTATTTTAATATTTCTCCAAAACTTATTTTACACTAACTTTCATGAAACGGTGAAGATAATTGGAACAAATCAGTTAAATTGGTGCTTAAAAAGTGTTGCATAAATATTACCCTTTGCCAGTAATTCCTCATGAGTGCCCATCTCCACAATCCTGCCTTTGTCGAGAACCATAATACGGTCAGCATTCCGGATTGTGGAAAGCCTGTGGGCAATTACCAGGGCAGTCCTGTTCTTAACCAGTTTCTCCATTGATTCCTGTACCAGTTTTTCCGATTTATTATCAAGTGCTGAAGTAGCTTCATCAAGAATCAAAAGAGGGGCATTGCGAATAAAGGCCCGGGCGATTGATATCCGTTGCTTCTCACCTCCTGACAGGGAAGAACCCTGTTCTCCTATTCTGGTATCATATCCATTCTCCAAATCCATGATGAAATCATGGGCATTGGCAGCCCGGGCTGCCCTGATAATATCTTCTTCATCAGGATTATCCGCGCCATAAGCTATATTTTCCCTGATTGTCCCGGTGAAAAGATATGGTGTTTGAGGAACATATGCAATATATGACCTGACCAGGCTTAAGTTTCCCCTGACGGGTATCCCCATTATTTTAATGACCCCTTTTTGCGGATAATACAGGCCGCAGGCCAGTCTGGCCAGAGAACTTTTCCCTGCACCACTGGGGCCTACCAGAGCAACAAACTCACCCTTTCTGATCCTGAAACTCAGCCCGGAAAACAGGACCTCACCTTCATCACCTGTGCCCTGATAGGAAAAATACACATCATCAAACTCCAGTATGTAATCAGGGTCCCCTTCAGCCATGTAATCTCCTTCTAAAGCCTCATCATTCTCATTGTTATCTTTATCTTTCTCATCATCAATCTCCCGCTCTTCCTCTTCTCTGCCCAGAGAAAGAAACTCAAAAACCCTGTCTGCAGCGGCAAAACCGGCCTGGGCCGTTCCCCAGGTATATGATAAGTTTATAAAAGGCCACTGCAGCCTGTTCATCAAAATAAGAAAAGCCATACTCGCACCAATACTTAAATCTCCTTTGACTGCTGCCAGTGACACCAGATAGGTAACAATAATCCTGATCAACATATTCACCAGAAAAATGCTCTGGAACATCAGTGCTGAGTATAAAGAGTTCTTCTTCATATACTCAGTGTATTTATCAAAAATGGTTTTATAATTTTCATAAAAGGCCTTCTGCAGATTAAAGCTCCGGATGGTTTCTATGCCCTGTAGTATTTCCTGCAATTTACCCCTCAGTTCTCCCCTGAGTTTATAAGCCTTTTTGGAAAAAACCCTGATTTTTTTATCAAAAAAACGCCCGGCAGCAAAGACTATAGGACCGGAAACCAGGGCCAGTATGGTAAGCTTCAGGTCAAGACTCGAGAGATAGAAAAAAGCAAGTATAAACATCCCGGCATTCAAAAGGACATTGTAAAAACTGCCCATAGTACAACTGGTATAAAAATAGGCATCATTATTTATCCGGCTGGCTATATCACCTGAATGTATTTTCCGGATATCATCAAAAGAAAGAGAATTCATGTGTTCAACCATCTGATAAGCAAGGTCTCTTTCAATATAAAAAGTTGTAAGTATACGTATTATCTGGCCTGTAATCAAAAAAATAAAGAAAAATACAGATAAAATTGCGGAGATATGAACATAGTATCTTAAAGAATCAATAAGCCCATCATTGATAACATTAATAAAATATTCCTGGACAGAAGCAACAGCAACCTGAAAAAATACATCTACAGAAATTAAAAGAATAGACAAAAATATCAACAGCCTGTAAGGACGGGCTTTTTGAAGTAATACTGATAAAAGACGGAGATCATTTTTTACAGACATTTTCCCCGGCACCTTCTTCACTGGAAAAATACATTTTGTAATACTTCCCTTTTTTGCTCAGGAGGCTATTGTGATTCCCGCTTTCCTGAACTAGTCCGTCTTCCAGATAGATTATCCTGTCAGCATCCCTGATTGTAGAAAGACGGTGGGCTGCCACAATTGTGGTCCTGTCCTTCATCAATTTTTCAAGGGCTTTCTGGACAAGAAACTCATTCTCACTATCAAGAGAAGCAGTAGGTTCATCAAGTATCAACAATTCCGGATTTTTCAAAATTGCTCTGGCAATGGCGATTCTCTGTCTTTCACCGCCGGAGAGGCGGATTCCCCTTTCCCCAACCTGTGTATCATAAGCATCTGGAGTGCTGATTATAAAATCATGGATACCTGCCTGTCTGGCTGCCTCTTCTACTTCTTCAGGGCTGGCATCCAGTCTGCCCTGGATTATATTGTCATAAATACTGCCGGAAAATATGCAGGGTTCCTGTGAAACATATGCTATCCTCTCTCTCCATTGTGTTCTGGGGACAGAACTCAAAGGATAACCGCAGTAAAGTATCTCACCTCTGTCAGGCTCATATAAATAAAGAAGAAGACGCAAAAGAGTGCTTTTCCCGCTACCACTGGGTCCCACGATAGCTGTAACTTCCCCCCTGTTTACAGTAAATGAAACCCCTTTAAGGACCTCTGTATCAGCATAAGAAAAATAAATATCCCTGATATCGAGTTCAGGAAATTGAGCTGGCTTTATTTCACAGGATGAATAATTTATATTACTATCTTCCTCTTCCAGATCCAGGATTTCAAAAACACGGTTCGCCCTGGAAATGGACTTTTGAAAATCCGGCCAGATCCTGAATATAGCTGTAAGCGGGCCAACTACCATTTCAAAGGAAACCAGAAAGGCCACCAATGCACCTATATCAAGGCTTCCCCGAAAGGTCATAAGACCGCCGTAATATAAAACAAAAAGGGCACCGGAAATTATCACAATCACCTGGGAGTGGGAAAAAAGGGCTTCCAGGATAGTGGATTTCTTTATATGTGTCAACATTTTTTCAAAAAGATACTTGTACTTTTTTTCAAGACGGGAAGCGAGTGAAAAGGTCCGGACTACTTCTACTCCCTGGGCTATATCCTGAAGGAAGGAATTTTTCTCACCAATTGCCCTGAATCTTTCATCATATGATGAGCGGAGATAACGGGACAAAGGTATCATTATAACTGAACCAGTTATGGCAATAAAAAACACCCTCAGGGTTAAAGCAGGGTTAAGACTATTGAGATAGATAAACATAATGAAGACCGTGAAGATATTCTGGATAATAAGCCTGCTCAGGTTATTGATATCTGTCTGTGCTCCTATTGCATCATCACTCCTGCTAATCAATTCACCACTGTGGTATTTTTTTAAGTTTAATAATCTGATTTTATTCAGTTTTTCCAGAAAGTATAAAGCAAACCTCCTGGTAGATATGTGGTCAAGGAGCGGACCGGCATACTGATTTAAAAAACCCAGTATACTTGATAATACCATCAGTGCAATAGCATAGAGAAGTCCTGTCCGGATAAGAGCAAAATCACCCTGAACAGCGCCATTGATCATCCTCCGGTATGATTCAGCCATCAACACACCTGTAATAGAACCAGCCAGTGTGATAATGGCCAGCCCGAAATACCATCTATAATACACCTTGCTGAATTTAAACATACGCAGCAACACCTGCCAGGGATGGTACACTTTTTTATCATTTTTCATAAATAATACCTCCCTTTTTTCAGCAGCACTGTGAAACATCTGAAGTCTTTATAGATTTTTACTATTGACCCTTATTCCCCTATCTTCAAGTGATAACAGATATTTTTCTGCTAGTTTCAGGGAAATGTCCTGGAGATTTTTCCTGTCACTTTCCCCGTTACTGAAAAACTGACTCATCCTGCCGATCATTTCTTCTTCTGCCTGGTCTCTCAGACTTCTTATATCTTTCTGAAAAACTTTATGATTCCTGATCATGGCTCTGGAATACTCCCTCCATTTTTTCGAATATTTATAGGCATATTCCAGGCTGGAAAGAGGATGGTCTTCCAGATTCTCTGTGAAAAGCAATGGTTTATACAGGGAAATACAGGGGTTGGGAGAACCCGTAAACCAGGTAAGAAAATTACCTTCCCTGTATTCGATTACCATTGAAGAGGTAGTTTCACTTTTTATCAATAAGCCCGGATGCATACAGATAGAAGTCATTCCCCTTTTTATATCAGCATTATCTCTGTGCAGTCGTGTCAGTTTAAACATATTCTTTAAGGTATATTCATTCTCCTGTAGAAATTTTGTTGCCATCTGCTGTTTTATATTTCCTTTTGAGAAAAATGAAATGAATTTATTCTCATGTTTTTCTTTCAGGTTATAGTCAAGACCAGTACTGGAGCTGTGATAATCATCCCCGATGCTATAAGCATTGGAGATGGCAGCAAATTTCCCGACATTCTTTACTGCCCATTTATCAGCAGCAGTTTCCAGTATAAAAGCCATCTTAAAGTCCTTGATCAAAAAGGAATTATGATAATACAGTTTCCCGCTGAAACTGCCATTACCCCCCTGTGGGTAATTTTCAATTATTTCAATTATAAATTCAAGGGCTTCTGAAGCATTTTTGCAATTGTGTAAAGCGAGACGCAGGATGTCCATACCCAGTAATCCGTCTTCAGGGACCTTTCCCCTGGAAAAAACAGCTTCATTGCCAATTGCCAGACCAAATTCATTTACCCCCATCTCTGCACCCCAGATCCAGTCCGGTTTTGACAGGATTGCTTTATGGGGGCAGTCATATTTAGCTGTCAGCCTCTTCAGGGTCTGAAATGAGTTGTTTATGTATTCCTCTTTTTGATATTGAAAGGGTTCTTCCCGAAATTCTTTCAGCGGATCAGTAGATATATAGACAAACTGGAATTCTGCCGGATCCCTGTCAGAGTTCTTGACAAAAAATGAGTGATCTGCTGAAAGAAAAGCAGTCATGGTATCACACATTTTAATACCCCCCTCTTTTCTCTTTCCGGGATAACAGGATTATCCCAGATAGTCCTTTAATATCCTGCTTAAAACAGCAGACAAAATATTATAATAAGTATGGGCAAATATAACTGGCATAATTCTTCTCTTTTTTATATAGTACAAGGAAAAAACAGTAAACAATGTAGCAATAACAAACAGAGATATTATTCCCTGATAGATATGGTATGATGTCTGTATTATAACACATAAGCTAACAGCAAGAGCAGTATTATTTGTAAAACTCTCCATCTCATTAATAAAATAAGCCCTGACAATTAATTCTTCATAAAATGAATTTACTATAAAAAGTATCAGTAAGAGAATACTTAACGGGCCTGTACTAAACATCTCTATATTCTGCGGTTCTACATTTAATTCAAAGCCCAACAAGGCTGAATAAAAAATTATCATAAAGCCAGCAAAAAATGCTGCAATATATGCAATAACAGCTAGAGCTAATCCAGTAAAGATATCTTTCCAGGAAAATGATAGGCCAATATACTCCGGTCCCCTTCCCTGTCTATAAAGGACATAAAAAAATACTGCTAATATGATAATCTGGTTTATAATCTGTAAAATATGTATAGCATGTATATTACTACTGGAGTAATTCATATCTACCAATCCCAGATAAGCAAATAATGCACTAAACAATGATGGTAAAACTGCCAGTGATATTACAAGGACAAGTTCCATTATCTTCTCTTGCTTCTCACTCATATTCCTTAACATAAAATCACTTCCTTTATCACCTTTTGTATACTATATCATCATGTTCATATCCCAGTGGTTCAATATGAACGAAGACTAAGTCCACCTCAGCCAGACTTTCCAGATCTGCTCTGACTTCTTCTCCAATATGATGGGCTCTTTCCACCGTCATTTTCCCATCTACATTTATATGCATATCTATTCTGAGCTTTGGGCCGATATATTCTGCTACAACCCGGTGAACATCTTCTACTCCGTCTACTGCCAAGGCAGTTCTGGCTATTTTCTCTGTCAATTCCGGGGAAGCACCCTTACCGGTAAGATATCCGATATTTTCCCTGAATATCGCCCAGGTTGCTTTAAAAATCCAGAGCGCTACAAAGAGTCCCACTGCTGGGTCAAAATAGGGGTGAATAAAGTGTGAGCCCCATACACCAATCAGGGCCGATATTGAAGTAATAACATCTGCCAGGTTGTCCCTGGCACTTGCCCTGACAGCGGGACTATGTAGTTCCCTTCCAATTCTCTTGATCAGATAGTACATCAGAAACTTTGTCAGGATTGCAGATATGAGAACAATTGAAGACCACCCCAGTACAGTGGTCTCGCCTTTCCCGAGAAAATTCCTGATACTCTGTCTGACAGCAACTATTCCTGCTGTTCCCATGGCAGTTGCTATAAACAGGCTCACCAGTGGTTCAAACAGGCCATGGCCCTGAGGATGTGATTCATCAGCAGGGCGTTGTGACATATATAATCCTATTCCCATTATAAGACTATATAATGTATCTGACAGGGAATTGGCTGCATCAGAAAAAACAGCACTACTGCCAGAAATCCAGGCCAGCAGACCCTTAATAATCATCAGAAAGACATTGCCGGTAATAGTAATTGCGATTGCCTTTTTATATAATCTGGCTGTTTTACTATCTGTAATTTCAACCCTGACCCGTTTCAAAATATCCTCTCCAGTGCAAATTAGTACTTATAAGTATTATACCATATTTTTTAATAAAATCTTCTCATTTTTTCATCTTGTAATCAAATAACAGCAACGATTTGAATTCAGTGGCCAACATCACTATTCGTACCATTTTCTTTATCAAAACTATCATCTGATTTTGTTTTCAGGACTGTCTGCAAATTGCGATAAATGTATATAATAGGAAAAACTTGCAGCAAAGGAAATAAACCATAAAATAAAAAAGACACCCAAAGCCAATATAAATGATACTAAATCACCGTTTATTATATAAACTGAAGCTCAGATTGCCAACCATTGTCTTCCAGCTGTTCTATATTTTTGTAATTATGCCGGGCGGAAAGAAATACAAAGATTGAAAAAGTTTATCATTACAATAAAAAGCGAATAGAGCAGCTCATGAAAAAAATTGGTTTAACGGCAATACAGAAAAAAAATATAACCTGGATTATAAAGGTTCGGAAGAATAGGAAAAAGAGAGAAATATGTTTAATCTATATGTCCAATTTATTTCTTATTAATTACGATATTGTTGCAATTTCAGGGCTATCCTTACATCTTTTTCCGGAAATACATCTGGAATTAACTCTGCTTCTCGCTCGCGATAGAAATTTGCTTTATAATATTTAACCGCTGCTAATATGCCTGCTATTATCCTTTATCACAATTTATAAAAATACTGTTGATGGTTTGATTATTAATTCAGGCATTGACTCATAAAACTCTATCAAATTATTCAATTTCTTCTATTCCAATAACTATTACAGAAGTACTCTTTTTAACTCTATCAGCAATATTTTTATTTAACCAATCGAATGGATCCCACAGATTCACTCGATCTCCACTGACATATAGATACCAGTTCATCCCATCCCTTACCGGATCAGGAGTCATCCATCTCATACTGATCGGGTTATCTGGCCTGTAGGCAAAGGTATATCTCTCTACCACATTTTCATACCTGTCTGTTACCGCCTTGATTGAACCCAGGGCATCTTTGTGATAGAAATTAATATCCGCCCTTATATTCCATGGATTGGGGTGATTCATATTGTTGAAGGCAACTAATCCCCTGCCATAGTAATATTCATTAAAATATTTTGTCTGTCCTCCTGGAATATTACCTGTAGCATTCTTCTTACCCTGTCTGTACTGATTAATATCCCAGACCTCGTCTTCATATTCAGCAAGGATATTTGTTCCTCTACCATCATAATAATATCCATTAATCTCTATCCTGGCTCCATTGGCAGGGGTTAACTCTTTCCCTGCTTTCCTGCCCAGGGCATCATAAGTAAATTCTATTCTCCCTGTAAAGGGATGTTCTCCTCCAAAGAGTTTGTTGTTCCTACTTAAATTACTGGCCATAATCAGTCTATTTTCATGGTTATAGCTATATTCAACATAATCCCCTTTATATCCTTCTTTTACTAAATTTCCATTGTCATCATAGCTGTAAGTCCTCTCTCCAGCCTCAATTAGTTGATTGGCTGCATTATACTCAAAGTCTATTGTTCCCCAGGCATTCCCTTCCATGATTACATTACCTGCTGGATCATATCTGTATTCTTCTATATAGTAGCCATTGTTATAAAGATCCAGAGGCCTACCGTTTTCCCTTATCTCCTGATGTAAGTCATCTATCTCATTCCTTAAGTCATAGATAAGATTTGAGATATATTCATCTGGATTGTGTTTCTGCCGGTAATAGTCCTTATGATTATCCAGATTAGCCTTCAGACCAAAGTAGTGGGATCTTTCAATCCTGTTGAGCTCTTTCTTTCCACCTGAGAAGGGATAATATACCTTTGTCAGTCTTCCTGTCGGGTCATATTGGAAACTTGTAAGCTGGCCATTCCCTTCTACTTCCATTATCCTCTGGTCACGGTCATTATAGAGGTAAGCATAAGACAGAATAACCTGACCTGTCAAGCCAAAACCATTTAGATGTTTTATAGTCTCGAGTTTTCCATCAGGGGTATAAGTATAGTTAGTCAATGTTCTATTACTATTAATTTGTGTAATTACCCTGTTTAAGTCATCATACCTATATTTCACCACTTCTCCATCAGGTAATTCAAGTTCACTCAATCTCATGGCCTCATCATACTGATATTTAGTCTCTCTATCCTGCAGGAGATTTCCATCATCAAGAACAAGCCTTGTTCTTTGACCCAGTTCATTATATTCATATTCTACTGTATATTCATCATATTCTGTTTCAATCTCAGCTTTTATCAATCTTGATAATTCATCAAAATAATATCTCTGAGTGGAATTTTCATTAATGGCTGCTGTCATCTGACCATTGGCATTATATGAAAACTCCTTTTTGCTGTCATCTGCAAAGATAGTCTCCAGTAATCTATTTAGCTCATCATAATTGTAATTTATAATGTTACCATTGAAATCTACTTTTGCTTTCAGGTTACCATTGGGGTCATAGCTATAGCTCTGTTCATTACCCAGGTAATTTATCTCTTTAGCCAGTCGATCCAGTTCATCATACTGATATTGATAGCTGTAGCCATTTTCATTGACCATCTCCACTATATTGCCATTGGCATCATAGCTGTAGTTTACACTATTATTTAAGGCATCTACAACCTGAATCAATCTATTTAATTCATCATAATGATATTCTGTAATTTCTCCAAGTTCATCAGTTACTGATACCAGATTACCGGCCTTATCATAGCTATATTCAATACTATTTCCTTCCTGATCAGTCTCTTTAATCAATCTATTTGCTGAATCATATTCAAATTCTACCCTGTAAGCAAGGGCATCTTCCCTCCAGGCTATCTGCCCCAGTGGTGTATAACCTATTTTTGTTAGATTACCAAGATTATCTTCTATCTCTACCAGTCTATTTAATTCATCATATCTATAGATAGTCTGGATTCCGGCTTCATTTGTTTCACTGATCAAATTGCTCATTCCATCATATTCATAATATCTACTGTCACCGAGGGCATTCATCTCTTCAATGATTCTTCCCTTCAGATCATATCTAAAACTGCTGGTATTTCCTTCAGGATCAGTAATACTGACAAGATTTCCTGTTTCATCATATTGATAGCTGATTTCATAACCCAGGGGATCTATCTCTTTTATCAATCTGTTCATGGAATCATATTCATAAGAGGTGCTATTACCCCTGGCATCTATTTTCTTTGTCATATTTCCGGTATTATCATATTCATACCTTACTTTTTGATTCAGCTCATTTGTTACTTCCACAAGTCTACCCATGCTGTCATATTTAAAATTACTTGTATTACCCCTTTTGTCTTTTATTGACTGCAGGCTGTTATCTGGATAATATTCATATTTTACAATATTATTCAGTGGGTCTTTTCCCTTTGTCATTCGATTAATATGATCATATTCATAGCTTGTTGTTCTACCTTCACCATCTGTCAGGGCAATAAGATTACCGTCTGGATCATATTGATAGCTTGTTTCAATCCCTGTCTCTACCTGTGTAGCAGATATTAATCTATCCAGTTTATCATACTGATATAGATAACTTACATTCTCAGCCAGTATCTTTTTCGTCATATTTTCTGCTTCATCATATTCTATTTCCTGTATATTACCAGTAGGGTCAATTATACTCTTTAGATTATTCCTTTCATCATATTCATATTTTGTAATATTTCCATTTGGATCGAGCTTTTCAATTATTTTATTCCTTGAGTTATATTTAAAACTCTCTTCATATCCCAGCTCATCAACTGCTTTAGTGATATTGCCATTATTATCATAATAATAGTTTATCTCTCCACCATCTGCTTTTATGACCTTTTCTAATCTTCCAACTAGATCATACTGGTATTTCTCTATACTTGCATCTGGATATATTATTTCAGCTATATTACCATAATCATCGTAGGTATATCTGGTCTGATATCCCCGCTGATCTGTTTCCAGAATTAATAGACCCAGATTGTTATATGCAAATCCCCTGCTGCCGCCATCAGGATAATTTATGGAAGTTAAATTACCCCGGTAATCATAATTATAGGTAGTGGTATAGCCGTTTTTATCTGTCATACTACTTGTTTTGTTGAATTGATTATAGCTAAAGTATATAGTGCCTACAGGGTCTGCAATACTTATTATATTATTATTCTCATCATAGCTATAACTTGTAGTATATCCCCTTTTGTTTGTAATAGAAATCAGGTTGTTGTTTTCATCATATGTTTTATAAACCCTGCCATAATCTGCATCTATCTCTTCAATAGTCAGGTGATTATCGTTATATAGATATGTCCTCTGGAAGCCCCTTCTATTTGTTACAATGGTTCTTTTTGCAGTCGGGTCATATTCAAAATCAATGACAGCTCCACTGGCATCTGTCTGGTAATCAACTACCATCCGGCCATCTACTTCTGTATAATAGTAGTTCCACCCATTTCCATCAGGATAGATAGTAGAGGTCATTCCAACTTCACTATATGTGTACCTCCTGGTATTACCCTCAGGATCCGTAAATGATACCAACCTATCTCCACTATAGCCATATCTATATTCTCTACCCAGAGGATCAGTTATTTTGCTTATCTTTCCATTATTTCTGTTTATAATAATTTCTCTACTAAAGGTATCGCTTATTTTCACCAGCTCATGATTTTCATTATATGTAAAGTCAAGATAACGGTCATTAGTATCTACAATCTTTATCAGTTTACCAAAATATGAATAAAAGTACCTGCTGCCATCCTTTTTGGTCAGTAAATAAGAACCGTCAGACATTATTTCTAATTTGTCATCAATAGTATTTAAGGCTCTGGTTTTACTACCATCAGAATAATAATTTTTCCTGCCATCTGGGAAAACTAATTCTGTATTATAATCAGGTTCTGTCAAAAGCTCATAAATATGTGGTACTCCTATTTCATCGATCAGAATTAACTTACCTGTACCTATTTCATCACGAACAGGGGTAGCACCCCAATCTACATTATATCCATTACGATAGCGGTATGTTTCTGAATACTCTTTGTCCAGATCAGATTGTATTTTCAAATCCCTTATTTCATTTTGTATGTCTTCAATGCTTTCAACTACTTTTTCATTTTCTATCAGGGTATCTAACCAGGAGATAGATTCTGCTAAACGTCTTTCTGCTGCCTCTTTTGTAATTAATGCATCCTGGTAACTGGCTTCTGCTATAATGTAAAGGTCCTCAGCCTCTATTATTTTTTCTACTGCAATTCCCTTATTTATACTGGCTTCCTCAATCTCCTCTTCTATTCTTTTATCTAACTCATTTATAATTATATTATCAAGCACTTTTTGACTATTTTGCTGTAGTAATCTACTCTCCTCAATCAATCCTATTTCCTCATTACTACCATTTAAATTGAACAAGGTAGTATCTACACGATTCTCTAAATTCACTGCTCTCTCTAATGCTTCATTTGCCCTGTCTATTACTGACTGTTTATTGGACTTATCAGCATGATCTATTGCTGAATTGGCAGAAGAAATAGCTCTTTCAGCTTTTTTCTTTGCTTCCTCAGCATAGGTTTTTGCCTCAAGGGCATAATTCTCGGCAGCCTTTCCTAGATTAATAGCACTATTTGCATATTCTCTTGAATTAATCAGGTGATTATAGGCTATTTCTGCATATTCCTCTGCCTGTTCAGCACCTAAGTTCGCCCTATTGGCATAATTTTTTGCATTCTCAGCTGCCCTTTTAGCATTATCTGCATGGAGAACAGCCCGGTCCGCTTCTTCTACAGACAATTCTGCCAATCTCTTGCTCTCTAAAGCTGCATTCATGGCCTGCTGATAGTCAGCATATGCCTCCATATATATCTGTTCTATTTCAGGTAATAAAAGCTCTAAATTTTCCTGGTAATTATTATAATCTGGCCTGATACCGACAATAATCCTACTGTCATAATTAAAATTCCATCCCTTTCCAAAGGAGAAGGAACTTTCAGAAAAATTCTTGTAATTCCTGATTATATTTATTGCTGGATTAACATTTTCTATATTTAAATCAGTACTTTTACTTACATATTCACCAGTAGTATATTTTACCGGGTCTCCAGTTTCTCCACTTTCATTTACAGTATTTTCTGTATCAATATTGTCAAGATTCTCCTCTTCCTCTTCTTTATTCCCCTCAACTAGTTCATCTGCTTCATCTTTTTTATCTATAGCATCTTCACTGCCTTTTTCAACTTGATCATATTTCTGTTTTGACTCATCTTCAACAGTTTCAGAATCACCTTTATATCCCTGGGAACCGTCCTTTCCCAGAATAGAATTTTGATTTTCCTCTTTTCCTTCTTCCAATTCATTATCTGAAAGAAGCAGATCTTCTGTAGAATTATTATTCTTTTCATCAGCACCATTAATAGCTGTTAATCCATCTTCATATTCATCATCTGCTTCAATATAATCACCTTCACCTTTTTCTAAATCATTTTCGGTTTTATCTTCTGCTCTCTCTGCATCAGCCTGAATTTCTTCTCCATCTATAGAAAACAAAATTGCATCATCGATATATCCATTTGCCTCCTCTTCATGGGTAGGGTAATATATACCACACTTAGAACAGGTTGTGCCACGGGTATGTGAATTTGAAAAGAAGGTCCTACTCTTTTCATATCCACAAACCGGACAATATATTACATCTTCACCTCTACAGGAAGATCTTGTTTTGCTTGTAAAATGAACCTCAGTTCTAAATGAATGTGGCTCTTTTTGAGGATGATTTTAATGAGCACCACACTTAGTACAGTACATATCCACACTTCTTACATGTTGTGTTGGACCAGCTGACCTCCATTCACCATAGATATATTCCCAAGAATGAACATCACAATTATTATTTTCACCTTCTTCTGCATATACATTATTCAAAAATAATCCAGTTACAACAACAAAGGTAATTATTAATAATACCGTAAAAACTAAATCATTATTTATACCTCTTCTTCTAACACTTTTTAAAATATTCATAAAACCTTCACCCTCCTATGAAACAATATATATTTTGACAAAATTCATCACTATATTCCATATATTCTTATTGCATATATATATTTCCTTTTCCCGTATTATAAAGCATTTTTACAGTAATTGCAAGAATCATTTCATTTTAGTACACAATTTGTGCAAAAATAAAACCCCATCTTTCGATGAGGTTTCATAATCCTATATTTTACTTGTATGACTACATATTATTCAATTCCCTTGACCTCTCTGCTGCTGCCTTTACAGCTTCTATCAATGCCGAGCGGAGACCTTTCTCTTCCAGTATCTCCAGAGCCCTGATGGTAGTCCCTGCTGGGGAAGTCACTGCATCTTTCAATTCTCCAGGGTGTTTCCCTGTCTCCAGCACCATTCTGGCTGAGCCCAGGACTGTCTGTACAGCCAGTTTTTGTGCAGTCTCTCTGGCTAACCCCATGAGGACACCGCCATCAGCCAGTGCTTCAATTATCAGATAGACATAGGCAGGGCCGCTGCCACTGAGTCCTGTCACTGCATCCATCAAGCTCTCTTCTACCTCCACTGCTTCCCCGACACTCTGTAAGATCTCTGCTACAATCTTACGATCACTTTCACTTATACCTCCCCCGGTACAGAAAGCAGACATCCCTTCACCGATAAGTGCAGGTGTGTTTGGCATTACCCTTACAACCCTCGCTGTATCGGCAACCCGGGATTTTATTTTTTCTATAGCTATCCCGGCTGCTATTGAGATTATCAGTTTTCCGTCAGTATAATCAGCTATCCCAGCAAGTACTTCTGACATGAGCTGTGGTTTTACAGCCAGGATTATTATATCAGCATCTCTAACCCCGGCAAGATTATCTTTCCTTGTTTTTATATTGAAATACCTTTCATTACTATCACTATCCTCAACAAGGGGGTCACAGCCGGTAATCTCATCAGC
>JAAYLO010000021.1 GCA_012521855.1 Halanaerobiaceae bacterium | reverse complement strand
TTATATAATACAGTAAAGGATGGTTTATTATATCTGTGCAATAAACTTTTTTATTTTCTGACCAGTTTGCCCTCTGTTTTATCAGTTATTTTAATCAGCATTATATCAACTTATTTTATCAGCAGGGATATTAATCAAATTAATAACTTTATAATGTGTTTGTTTCCGGAAAAAATGAGGCCCAAAATCTTCCTGCTTGAGAAAGAACTTGTCAGTACAGCACTTGCTTTTCTGAAGGCTGAGTTAATCCTGGTCTCAATTACTGGAATAATAAGTTACCTTGGCTTTTTACTTACCGGAAACAATTATGCATTATTAATTGCTTTATGTGCAGCATTTCTGGATTTACTCCCCTTTGTAGGTGTAGGATTATTGTATTTTCCTTTGCTGATATATTTTCTATTATCAGGCCAAATTATAACAGGATTGAAAGTTTTGCTCATATACGTAATAACTGCTGTTATCCGGCAGGGGATTGAGGGTAAAGTACTCGGTTCACAAATTGGTTTGCATCCAATGGTAACTATACTTGCTCTTTATCTTGGGTTTAGACTAATGGGATTTATGGGTTTTATTATAGGCCCTGCTTCTCTCATATTAACTAAAGCCATGTTTAAAGCCAATATTATACCAGGGAATTCAATTAAGGAGTGAGATGAATGAAAAAACTGGTTTTATTGGGGTCAACCGGCTCTATTGGAACACAGACTCTGGACATAATAGATGCCTTTTCTGATGAATGGAAAGTGATTGGATTGTCTGCTAACTCCAATCTGGATCTCCTTGAAAAACAGGCCAGAAAATATGAGCCACTGTATGTGGTAATAATGAATGAAAGGGCAAAGAAAGAGCTGGAAGATAGACTGAGTGATTTAAAAGCCACAATTCTGGTTGGTGAAGAGGGGCTGGAATTCCTGGCAGGAGAAACAGATGCTGATTTTGTTATAAATGCTCTTGTTGGAGCAGTAGGTCTAAAACCTACAATAGCTGCCCTGAAGGCTGGAAGAAAAATTGGTCTTGCCAATAAGGAAAGTATGGTTATAGGTGGAGAGATTATTAATAAATACTTTCCGGAGAGAGATATATTACCCATTGACAGTGAACATAATGCCATATTTCAGATTTTAGAAGGAGAAAAGAGTAGTGATGTTGAGAATATTATCTTGACTGCGTCCGGGGGTCCTTTCCGAAATTATACTTTAGAAAGCTTGAAAAAAGTAACGGTAGAGGAGGCTTTAAGGCATCCAGTCTGGAATATGGGAAATAAAATAACAATAGATTCTGCTACACTAATGAATAAAGGGCTGGAACTTATAGAAGCACACTGGTTATTTAATCAGCCATATGATAAAATAAAAGTTGTAATACACCCGGAGAGCATTATTCATTCCATGGTAGAATTTGTTGATGGTTCAATTAAGGCTGTACTTAGCACAGCAGACATGAGGCTTCCGATCCAGCATGTTCTTACCTTTCCGGAAAGAAGACAGTGTAAGGTTAAAAAATTAGATCTTTATGAAATTGCCCAGTTAAATTTTTCAAAAGCTGATTATAATAAATTTACGGCTCTAAAGCTGGCATACCAGGCTGGCAGAGCTGGAGGAACAATGCCGGTGGTGCTTAATTCTGCTAACGAAATAGCTGTCTCTGCATTTTTAAAAAGGGAAATAACTTTTCTTGATATAACTGCCATAATTGAAAAAGTCCTGAATATGCACGAGAATATTCAGGACCCATTGCTGGAAGATATATATGAAGTTGATAGGTGGGCAAGGAGTAAAACCAGGGAGGTTATCGGAATTGCTAACAATAATTAGTTTTATTGTAGTACTTGGAGTATTGGTATTTATACATGAGTTTGGCCATTATATTACAGCCAAATTGGTCGGTATCAGGGTTGAGGAATTTGCCCTGGGTTTTGGCCCAAAGATAATTTCAAAAAAATACGGTGATACAGTATATTCAATAAGAGGCGTACCCTTAGGCGGATTCTGCCAGATGACGGGTGAGGCGCTTTCTGATGATATGAGTGAAGAAGAAAGGGCGGTTTATGAAGAAGCAAGGAAAAAAGGACAGGCCTTTGATCAGAAACCAGCCTGGCAGCGTTTTGCAGTCATTTTCAATGGCCCATTATTGAATCTTGTTCTGGCTGCTCTGATTTTTACCCTTATTTTTGCCCTTTATGGTATTGCAGTTGAAAGTAAAGATACCAATATTATTGGCGATGTTATACCGGGCACACCGGCGGCAGAAGCGGGTCTGAGACCAGGGGACAGGATCATCGAGATAGACGGCCATAAAATTGAAAAATGGGAAGATCTGGCCAGGATGATTCATTCTTCAGCAAATAAGCAGCTTTTGATAAAATATGAGAGGAAAAATCAACTTTTTACCACAACGGTAACTCCAGTGATCATGGAGGGCAGGGATGATGCATTAATTGGTATTTTATCACAGGTAGTACGGGAAAGGGTGAGTATTTTTACTGCTCTAAAGTTAGGCTTTCTACAGACCATCTCTTATATAATAGCTATGTTTAAAGCTATTGGGAGTATGATTACCGGTAAAATGGCTGTAGAAATTGGCGGACCGGTAATGATTGCCACTATGGTAGGCCAGGCTTCAGAGATTGGTTTTTCGAGTCTCCTGAATCTTACAGCCATACTCAGTCTGAACCTGGGAATATTTAACTTATTGCCCTTCCCGGCTCTGGATGGAGGCAAGCTTGTCTTTATTATATATGAGATGATCAGGAGGAAACCTTTTCCTCCTGAAAAGGAGAATATGGTTCATGTCATAGGCTTTACAATACTGATTATCTTCATGATTCTGGTTATAATAAAAGATATCAGCAGATTTTTCTAATACACTGGGGGAAATTAGATGAGAAGGAAGAGCAAGAAAATATATGTGGGGAAAATTGCAGTGGGGGGAGATTCTCCCATTACAGTTCAATCAATGACAAATACAAAAACAGCAGATGTAAGTAAAACAGTTGATCAGATTAACAGACTCACTGATCTGGGATGTGAAATTATCAGGGTTGCCGTACCTGATTTTGAGTCAGCAGAGAGATTATCAGAGATCAGGCGGATGATAAAAATACCCCTGATTGCAGATATACATTTTGATTATAGACTGGCTCTTGAAGCAATCAGGCAGGGTGTAGATGGCTTGAGATTAAATCCCGGTAACATTCGACAGGCTGATAAGGTAAAAGAAATAGTTCTCCGTGCAAAGGAAGCAGGCATTCCCATCAGGATTGGCGTAAATTCAGGCTCAATTGAAAAGAGCTTGCTGGAAAAATATGGAGGGCCAACAGCGGAGGGAATGGTGGAGAGTGCCCTGAAGCATGTACATATCCTTGAATCCAATGATTTTGATGATATCGTAATATCATTAAAGTCTACAGATATCATGATGACTGTAAAGGCCTATGAATTGATGGCTGAAAAGGTAGATTACCCTTTTCATGTCGGTATAACTGAGGCAGGGACTGTCTGGACAGGCACAATTAAGTCTGCTGTCGGTCTGGGTATTCTTCTTTCACGGGGGTATGGTGATACCATCAGGGTATCCTTAACTGGAGATCCTGCAGAAGAAGTAAGGGTAGGCTGGCAGATTTTGAAATCACTGGGTATCCGGAAAAGAGGGATTGAGATTATTTCCTGCCCGACCTGTGGGAGGACAGAGATAGATCTGGTGGGTTTAGCGGAAAAAGTTGAGAAACTTTTTTCTAATCTTGACAAAGATATTACCATTGCAGTTATGGGGTGTGTGGTGAACGGACCGGGAGAAGCCAGGGAAGCAGATATAGGTATTACTGGCGGAAAAGGTGCAGGCCTGATCTTCAGAAAAGGCAAAATAATAAAAAAAATTCCAGAAGAAAACTTAATCAGTGAACTGGAAAAAGAAATAGAAAAAATTTAAGGAGTGATAATCTATGAGAATGTCCAGAATGTATTTACCAACATTAAAAGAAAATCCAGCAGAGGCTGAAATTCCAAGTCATCAACTGATGTTAAGAGCAGGAATGATGCGGTCATTAACTGCTGGCATCTATACATATCTGCCTCTGGGTTACAGGGTTATAAGAAAGATTGAAAATATTGTCAGAGAAGCTATGGATGAAAGCGGTGCCCAGGAACTCCTGATGCCAGTAGTGCAGAATGCTGAATTATGGAAGGAATCAGGCAGATGGGATAAATTCGGGCCGTTGATGATAAAATTCCAGGACCGTAAAGGACGGGATTATTGTCTTGGACCGACACATGAAGAGGTAATAACTGCACTGGTCAGAAATGAGATCAGATCATATAAAGATATGCCTCTAAACCTGTATCAGATACAGACAAAGGTAAGAGATGAAATAAGGCCCCGTTTCGGAGTAATTAGAGGCCGGGAATTTATTATGAAAGATGCATATTCTTTTGATGCTGATTATGAAGGGCTTGATAAAAGTTATCAGGCCATGTATGATGCTTATACAAAGGCTTTTGCAGACTGTGGTCTGGATGTAAAGGCTGTTGAAGCTGATAATGGTGCAATGGGGGGAGAGGGATCACATGAGTTTATGGTAATTGCTGATGTCGGGGAAGATCATGTTGCTTTTTGTAATAAATGTGATTATGCCGCGAATATTGAGAAGGCCGCTGCCGGCTA
Source organism: Halanaerobiaceae bacterium (assembly GCA_012521855.1). GTDB lineage: Bacteria > Bacillota > Halanaerobiia > Halanaerobiales > DTU029 > JAAYLO01. The sequence continues at coordinate 5,552 of JAAYLO010000021.1, read as the reverse complement.
TAAAAAGGCAGTGCAGGAGGAATCACTGAAGGATATTGAGAAAGTATATACACCTAAGCAAAAGACAATTGATGAGATCTCTTCTTTTTTGAATATCGATAAGGCTAAAACAATTAAAAGCCTGGCTTTTCTGGTTGACGGAGAGCCTGTTCTTGTACTGTTATGCGGTAATGATCAGTTAAATGAAGTAAAGCTCCTCAATTATCTAAATGGTGAAGAAATTGTTCAGGTTGAAGATGAGGAATTTGAGAAATATTTTAATAGTACTCCAGGGTTTATTGCTCCTGTAGGGATGAAAAAAGGGGTAAAAATTCTGGCAGACCTGAGGGTAAAAGATATAGTTAACGGGGTAACTGGAGCAAATGAAACTGATTACCACCTGATAAATGTTAATCCTGAAAGAGACTTTACAGCAGATGATTACCTTGACTTAAGAGTAGTTCAAAATGGAGATCTGTGTCCGGTATGTGACGGCAGATTGGAACTAAAATCAGGAATCGAGGTTGGACATATTTTTAAACTTGGAACAAAGTATAGTGAGAGTTTAGGGGCTACTTACCTTGATGAAAACGGTAAGGAACAGCTGATTATTATGGGCAGTTATGGAATAGGCATCAGCAGGCTTGTGGCTGCAGCAATTGAGCAGCATCATGATGAAAAAGGTATTATCTGGCCAAAGGCAATTGCACCATATCAGGTGATAATTCTGGCCCTTGGAAATGAAGAGGAGCTTATCAGAGTATCAGAAAAAATATATGATGAATTGAGCAAAAAAGGTATTGAAACCTTACTGGATGACAGGGATGAAAGGCCCGGTGTAAAATTTAATGATGCAGATTTGATAGGAATTCCCTTAAGAATTACAATCGGCCAGAAATCACTTAAAAATAAAATTGTTGAAGCAAGAGTTAGGAGAACAGGCGATGAGATAGAGATCCCGCTGGAGAATGCTATAGAGAGGATTCTTGAAGTTCTTGATAATATAGAATAAAATAATGGTGAATTTAATATCATAAGAGAAATACTCCGGGTGATATATAATGATAACAACAATTAAGCCAGCTGATATTTTACAGCAATCTGCAAAATATATTTTACTTGATGACAGGAATTATAACTGCAGGGTGATAATATCAGAGGACACAGAGGAGCAAAAAGAAAGAGAACTTCTGGGAATCCTGGAAAAAGAACTGAATCATGAGTATGAGATAAGTATAATCAGAGGGATTCCGCTGGAAAAAGAAATTCTTTTTGTCTGGCCTGAAATTACTGAAGAACTGAAAGAGAAATACCCCTATGTAAATGGATGGCTTGAACGGGCGAGACTCAGCTTTAAAGCTGATAAGTTGTTGATTGAAACTGAGGCTAATATTGCCTGTAAGAGCCTTAATGATGCCAGGGTTAAGGCCTCTCTGGAAAAAAGCATTGCAGATGTTCTCGGCTGTAAAATAGCTTTTGAAATCAGGAATGGGGATTTTCTTGAAGATATATCTCTTGATACAGTTCCTGTTAGTCATAAGGCAGAAAGAAAAAACAGCAAAGCCGGGAAAAACAATCAGTGCAATAAAAAAACAGAAAATGAAGTTATTTATGGGAAGAAAATTTCCAGTGGAAGAACACACCAGTTAAAAGAAATTGAAGGAGAGATAGATAATATTGTTGTAGAGGCACAGGTCTTTGATTTTGAAGAGGTTAATACCAGAAAGGGTAATACTTTTTATACCATAGATCTGACTGATTACAGTAATTCTATTACTGCCAAGTTATTTCCCAGGAAAGAGTTAAATGGCAGTATAAAAAAAGGCTCCTGGGTCAAGATTGAAGGCTATGTACAATATGATAAATACTCCAGGGAAATGGTTCTGATGGTAGAGAATATCAATTCTATTCAAGAGCAGTCCATGAACAGGACAGATGATGCAGAAGAGAAAAGGATTGAGTTACATCTCCATACAAAAATGAGTGCAATGGATTCTGTTGTTGATATTGAAAAAGCAATAGCCAGAGCAGCATCCTGGGGACATAAAGCTGTAGCCATAACTGACCATGGTGTAGTCCAGGCCTTTCCGGAGGCATACTGGGCAGGAAAAAAACATAACATCAAAATTCTTTATGGCATTGAGGCATATATGGTTGATGATGGTTTAAACATTATTCAGAACATTGATAATGATAAAGATATAAATGATTATACTTATCTTGTTTTTGACCTGGAAACTACAGGCCTGGATAATCAGAGGGATGAGATTATTGAGATAGGTGCAGTAAAGATAAAGGATGGTAAAATTATTGATAGATACAGCAGTATTGTCTGTCCTGAACAGAGTATTCCACTGAAAATAACTGAACTGACCGGTATCAGCCAGGAAATGGTGAATGATGCCCCATGTATTACTGATATTATTGATGAATTTCTTGATTTTGCCGGTGATGCTGTTTTAACTGCCCATAATGTTAGTTTTGATTATGGATTTATGAGGTCTATATTGAAAAGGACCGGCCGGCCTTATCCAGATAATCCTGTACTGGATACACTTTCATTGAGCAGGGCTTTGTATCCCGGCTTAAAGAATCACAAATTGAATACCCTTTGTGAAAAATTCGGCATAAACTTAAAAAACCATCACCGCTCCCTGGATGATGCAGAGGCAACAGCAGAGCTGCTGTTATATATGTTTAAAGAGCTTAAAAATAAGGGTATTTCTATATTAAGGGAGATAAATAAGCTCGGGAAAAATATAGACTGGAAAGCCCTTTTCCCATATCATCTAATAATATTGCCAGGAATAAAGAAGGGTTAAAAGACTTATACAGGCTGGTTTCCAGTTCCCATATCAATCATTTTTACCGGATACCGAGGATATTAAAGAGTGAGCTCAGTCAGAAAAGAGAAAACCTTTTGATAGGCTCTGCCTGTGAATCCGGCCAGCTCTATCGTAGCATTATTGAAAACAGAGAGCAGGAAGAGATTGAAAAAATAGTGGATTTTTATGATTTTTTGGAGATTCAGCCTCTTGGAAACAATGAATTTATGCTTGGTTCAGTGCTTGATTCTGTTGAAGAATTAAAAGCAATCAACAGGCGTATTTATGAATTGGGGAAAAAACACGGGAAGCCTGTGGTTGCTACCGGTGATGTGCATTTTCTGGATCCAGAAGACAGCATATACCGTGAGATTTTACAGGCAGGACAGGGTTATGATGAGTCGAAACAGGCCCCTTTATATTTCAGGACAACTGAAGAGATGTTAGGAGAATTTGACTATTTTGGTGAAACAGCTGCCAGGGAACTGGTAATTGAAAATCCTGCAAAGATAGCAGAACTCTGTGAAGAACTGGAGATCATACCCCAAAAACTATATACACCTACTATAGAGGGTGCTGCTGAAGAGATAGAAAGCATGACCCAACAGAAGGCCAGGGAATTGTATGGAGAGCCCCTTCCGGAGATTGTCTGGAAACGGCTGGATAAAGAGTTGAAATCAATTATCGGTAACGGCTATGCTGAAATCTATTTAACTTCCCACAAACTTGTAAAAAAATCATTGGAAGACGGCTATCTGGTAGGGTCCCGGGGCTCAGTAGGTTCTTCTTTAGTGGCAACGATGACCGAAATTACAGAGGTCAACCCATTACCGCCTCATTACCGCTGCGGTGTCTGTAAGTACTCAGAATTTATAACAGATGGTTCTGTAGGTGTCGGTGTTGATTTACCGGATAAGGACTGCCCTCAATGCGGTAAAAAAATGATCAAAGACGGATTTGATATACCCTTTGAGGTTTTTCTGGGTTTTGAAGGTGATAAAGTTCCTGATATAGACCTTAATTTCTCCAGTGAATATCAATCTGCAATACATAAGTACACGGAGAAATTATTTGGTAAAGAACATGTATTCCGGGCAGGAACTATCTCTTCCATAGCTGACCGGACTGCCTATGGTTTTGTGAAAGGTTATGTTGATGAAAATAATCTAAATATAAATAATACTGAAATCAAACGGCTGGCAATGGGCTGTACCGGTGTAAAAAGAACTACCGGCCAGCATCCCGGCGGACAGATTGTTGTCCCACAGGATATGGAGATATATGATTTTACGCCTATTCAAAGGCCGGCCAATGATATGAATACAGATATTCTGACAACACATTTTGATTTTAATGCAATACATGATAATTTATTAAAACTGGATATCCTGGGACATGATGATCCGACAACCATCAGGATTCTGGAAGACCTGACAAATGTTTCTCCTTTTGATATACCTCTTGATGATCAAGAGACAATGGCCATTTTCTCAGGAACTGAAAGCCTTGGAGTCAGTCCTGAAGAAATAGGAACTCCTGTCGGGACACTCGGTATTCCTGAGTTTGGAACCAGTTTTGTGCGTCAAATGCTTGTTGAAACAAGACCAACTACTTTTGCCGAACTGGTTCGGATCAGCGGCCTGTCTCACGGTACAGATGTATGGCTGAACAATGCCCAGGATCTTATCAGGAGTAAGACCGCCAGACTCTCTGAAGTAATTTCTGTACGTGATGATATCATGAACTATCTGATTCAAAAGGGCCTTGAACCTGTAAGGGCATTCCGGATTATGGAAAATGTCAGGAAAGGTAAAGGACTGACTCCGGAAGATGAAGAATATATGCTGGAAAACAATGTGCCCCGCTGGTATATAGATTCATGTAAGACGATTAAATATATGTTTCCAAAATCACATGCTGCAGCTTATGTCATGATGGCTTTCCGGATTGCATATTATAAGGTTCATTACCCGGAGGCCTTTTATGCAGCTTACTTTACTATCAAGGCAGATGATTTTGATGCCCAGCTAATCTGTAAACAAAGTTATGATGAGCTCAAGAGAACCAAGAGAGATCTTGAAGAAAAAGCCAATGAAATGACAGTGAAGGAAAAAAGTATATTGACAGTGCTGGAGATTGTTATAGAGGCAATGGCCAGAGGAATCAAGTTTAGATCTGTTGATTTATACAACTCAGATGTCAGAAAATTTAAAATAACTGAAAAAGGTCTCCTGCCGCCCTTAATCAGCCTTGAAGGCTTAGGAGAGAGTGCAGCCCGGAATATAGTTTCAGCCAGGAAGGATTATGAATTTTCATCAATAGAGGATTTAGTAAATAAAACGAGGGTCAGCAGGAATGTTATTGAGATCATGAAAGAGCATGGCATGTTGAAGGACCTGCCGGAAAAAAATCAATTATCATTATTTTAACCATGGGATATTTAAGGCTTGCAAGTACTGGTTTACTGTGGTAAAATGTATTTGTAAGGTATAGACTGAATGATTAAAGGAGTGGGTGTGCCCCACTCCTTCATTATACTTAATAAATTTGATTGAGAAATTATTTAAATTAAAGCAGATAATATATTAGAGAATAGAAAGGAGGAATAAATATGGGTAAAGTTGTTGATCTGGTAACAGAGCTGGCTATACCAATAGTAGAGAAAGAAAACCTGGAATTAGTTGATGTAGAGTATGTTAAGGAAGGTGGTACTTATTATTTAAGAATCTTTATTGATAGTGAGGAAGG
>JAAYLO010000221.1 GCA_012521855.1 Halanaerobiaceae bacterium | reverse complement strand
GCCTGGGTTTTGTTCATGGGCTGGAAATGGAGAATTTTGTAGTCTTTAAAGAAGAGCTGTTAAATTATCTTGAAAGAAACAAAATAAGATATATTGAAAGGACAGGCTGGATCAGTTCAGTTATAGGTTCACATGTGGGACCATCGATTTATGGTGTTGTGATATTTAAAGGAGATATTCTGGATTTATGAAAAAAGAACTGCCAAAAAGCATAGAGTTTGTAAGAGGAGTTGGCACCCGTTATGCCAGACTCCTTCAAAAACTGGATATTTACACCATTGAGGATTTGCTGTATTACTTTCCCCGTGATTATCAGGACAGGAGTAAGCTTGTCGAAATCAGGCATATTGTTCCAGGTGAACTGGTTACCATCAAAGGAGAAGTTATCAAGATTACAGAAGAAAGACCCAGGAGGGGTCTTAATATTTTGAAGGTAACTTTCTCTGACGGGACAGATGTTATTAATGGCGTATGGTTTAACCAGTCTTATTTGAAAAAACAATTTCAGAAAGGGAAGAGCTTTTTTCTCAGTGGTGAATTAAATGAAAAGAGCTGGCGTTTCCGGAAAAAGGAGATCTTCAATCCCGGTTATGAAGAGATAGATAATACTGATACAATCCATACCGGACGGGTAGTTCCAATCTATGGCTTGACCAGCGGCATGACACAGAAAAGATTGAGGGAGATCATCTATAATGCCCTCAAGGATTTCTCCTGCCATTTTACAGATATATTGCCTGTTGAAATAAAGAAAAAATACGGTTTTCTGGATCTGGATAGGAGCCTATGGGGGCTCCATTTCCCCGAAAGCCGCGAGCATTTTATTTATGCCAGGGCACGGCTGGCCTTTGAGGAATTGTTTGTTCTGCAGCTGCTTGTCTTAAACCGTAAAAAAGGTGTATTGAGTAAAAAAGGTATTCAGCATAAACCCTGTGAAAAGCAGATAAAAGAATTCCTGGAGTCTTTATCCTTTGAACTGACCGATGCGCAGAAAAGAGTCTGGCAGGAAATAAAGGGAGACATGGAAAAAGCTGCACCTATGCAGCGGTTGTTACAGGGTGATGTGGGTTCCGGGAAGACAGTTATTGCAGCCCTGGCACTATTGGAGACGATCGCTAACGGTTATCAGGGCATTATAATGGCACCGACAGAAATCCTGGCAGAACAGCATTATCTGAAATTAAAGGATATGTTTGCAAAAACTGCTTACAGGGTCTGCCTGTTGATCGGAAGCATGTCACAGAGCGAAAGGAAGGGTGTTTTGTCTGCCATCAGTGAAAAAATGGTGGACCTGATAGTCGGTACACATACTCTTTTTCAGGAGGGTATTGAGTATTATAAACCGGGGTTAATAGTGATAGATGAACAGCACAGGTTCGGGGTTGAACAGCGCTACAGGCTGAAGGAGAAGGGAGAAAACCCTGATTTACTGGTAATGACCGCTACTCCTATTCCCCGTACACTCTCGTTGACAGTTTATGGTGATCTGGATTTATCAATTGTTGATGAACTCCCGCCGGGGAGAAGTCCTGTGATTACCACCTGGCGGGATGAAGAGTCCAGAGGTAAGATATATAATTTTGTCAAAGAAAAATTAAAGGAAGGCAGACAGGCCTATATTGTCTGTCCATTGATAGAGCCTTCAGAAGAAGTCAAAGCTGTCTCAGCCATGGAGCTCTTTGAAAAATTAACGGATAGTGTCTTTAAGGAATTCAGGGTCGGATTATTACATAGCAAGGTTTCTACAGATGAGAAGAAGATGGTGATGGATCAATTCAGGGATGGAGAGCTTGATATTCTTGTTTCAACCACTGTTGTTGAAGTAGGTGTTGATGTACCGAATGCAACTATAATGATTATTGAAAATGCAGAGAGATTTGGCCTGGCACAACTGCACCAGCTCAGGGGCAGGGTTGGAAGAGGAGAGCACCAGTCATATTGTATAATGATCGCTAATCCTACTACTGAAGAAGGAAGAAAGAGGCTTACTGTAATGACAGAAACTACAGACGGCTTTAGAATTGCAGAAGAGGATCTGCTGATTCGCGGTCCGGGAGAGTTTTTCGGAACAAAGCAATCCGGCATGCCTGATTTGAAGGTTGCCAATATCCTGAAAGACCATAAGTTGATTCAAATTGCCAGAAAAGAGGCTGAGTCAATAATTGAGGGAACTGATGAGTGGCAGGAAAAATATCCTTTATTGTATGAGAAGATTAATTTAATTGAGCTTAAGGTATAAAAAAATGGGAGTTGAACATGTCAACTCCCGGGGAGAGGAGAAATTGGAGGAAGAGTTTAAAAATGGGGAGGACTTTACACTTACTCCTGGATCCTCATCCCGAAACGGAACTATTAATAGTATTTCTAGTTTTACATAAAATATACCATGTACAAAATAATTTTATTATACTGATTTGAGAAGGAGAAATACCATGAGAATTATTGCCGGAGAGGCAAAGGGAAGGAAATTGAAGTCTATAAAGGTTACTTCAACCAGACCAACACCTGACAGGATAAAAGAATCTGTATTTAATATAATATCACCTTATCTGCCGGTGGATAAAGGCCTGGATCTCTTTGCAGGATTTGGGGGTATGGGTATTGAGGCACTGAGCAGGGGTGTGCGTTTTTTTACCTTTGTGGAGAGGGATTTCAGGAATTGCCGGATTATAAAGGAAAATCTCGGGCTGGCAGGTTTTCAGGACAGGGCTCTTGTCAGGAAAGAGGATGTCAGGGAGTTCCTGCTTCAATCTGAAGAAAAGTATGACCTTATATTTCTGGACCCGCCCTACAGGGAAGGTCTGGTAGGGGATACTATAAAACTCATTATTGAAGGAGAGATTCTGAATGAAGATGGAATTATAGTTGCTGAATATGAAAAAGAACTTGAACCGGCTGTCCCCCCGGGTACAGAATTGCTTACTGAAAGGCATTATGGGGATACTGGAATAAGTGTATTTAAAAAGGAGGAATAAGATGAAACAGACCGTTGTTTATCCTGGCAGTTTTGATCCTGTTACGAATGGCCATCTTGATATTATAAAAAGAGCTGCACAGATCTTTGATCAGGTAATTGTGGCAGTATTTAAGAATCCACAGAAAACCCCTCTCTTTTCCATGGAAGAAAGGGTAGAACTCTTAAAAAAGGCTACAGAAGATATGGATAATGTTTTCATAGATTCCTTTACAGGCCTGACCATAGACTATGTAAAGTCAAAAAAAGCCATTGCCATAATAAGGGGTTTAAGGGCTATCTCTGATTTTGAAGGGGAATTCCAGATGGCTTTACTGAATAAGGAGCTGAGTGAAGATGTAGAAACCATTTTCTTCATGACCGATATCCGGTATACTTATCTGAGTTCCAGTGTTGTAAAAGAAGTGGCACAGTTTGGGGGAAATATCGATCACCTGGTTCCTGAAGCAGTAAAAAAAGCCCTGGAAAAAAAGTATTTCCCGGGCTGATCTGCTTTCTCAATATCTCTTTTAACGAATATTTTATCTTTCCTGTTCCGGTAGGGGCAGGTCATTTTTTTAGATCAAATTTGTAAGTAATAACATATAATCCTTCCAGGTAATATCCATCATTTCCATGTTCATAATGACGGATATTATTTATTTTTAAGCGCAGTAATGTAGCCTCTTCAGGTAATACAGGGAATACAAGGATCCCGTGATAAACACCTGACTCTTTAATCTTTCCTGAAAAGTTAGCATCCATAGTATCCAGGACACTGAATTCATTACCGAGATTGTCCAGCAGTTTTGCATCGATTTCAGGATATAATTCCCAGTAATCGCTCCAGCCTGTATTTACAGCAATAGAGATTTTGATGAGGGTCCTGTCAGTCTGCTTTTCCAGATTGGCATTTACAATATCAATGGATGATTTATTATCACAACCAGAAAAGAACAGCAAAATAAGAATTAAAAAAAGTGACAGGTTTAATAATTTTTTCATAAAGACCAGCTCCGATCATTATTTACATTATATCCTGTTTATAATTATAGCACAAATAATTGGAATTTGGAATAAAAGGATATTATTCTACTGAAATTATTTTTTTTAAGAAATATATCAGGAGGGAGACGGCCGTAAAAATAAATAATATCGTTAGAAAGAGAATAAAAATGAGCAAAATACCATGAGATAGAGTATAGTTTTCAAAGAATGGCAAAAAGACGGCTTCAGTTTTTGCAGGGAAGAGGACCAGGGTAAGTGCTCCGGCGATAATACTCTGCAGGCTCCTTGAGAATATATAGGGTTTCAGTTTTATATCAGTACCATTAATCATTGTGGCCACCTGGGCCAGGACAGAGAGCCCGCTCCAGGCTATAATGGCATTTACAATTATAACCTGATGGAGTAATGGAGCCTGGGCCTGGCTGCTTAAGTTTGCACCATTTGTGACCTCAAAAAAGCCGCTGATCAGTGGAAGAACCAGTGCTTCTGATAAGCCGAGGGGCCTTAAAAAAAACATCAGTATATTGTTGATACTGTTAATTAATCCGGTAGAGATAAACATACCGGTAATTACAGAAAAAATAATAATGAAACCACCCACAACCAAAAGCGTATTTATGGATTCTTTTATGGAATCCCCCAGCAATTCTCCTATACTGCGGCCGTCTTTTTTCCTGGCCTGGATTAATTCATTGACTGCCTTTATTATGATATTTGTTTTTAGCTGTCTTTCTTCCTGTAATGGTATTTCTTCACTTTCCTCCCCTTTATAAAACCTCAGAATAAAGCCAACCAGGATACTGGATATATAGTGTGCTGCTGCCAGTGTTATTCCCAGTTCCGGCCTGTGAAACATCCCCACTGCGACTGCACCTACCATGAAGAGCGGGTCTGCTGTGTTGGTGAAACTGACCAGTCTCTCAGCTTCTGTTTTGCTGCAGAGCTTTTTTCTTCGTAAGTTTCCTGTTATTTTTGCCCCGATGGGATAACCTGAGGCCAGCCCCATTGCAAGGGCGAAGGCACCGACACCAGGGACCTTAAAAACAGGACGCATTAAAGGCTCCAGCAGTGCTCCCATGAAGTGGACAACCCCCAGCCCCATGAGGAACTCAGAGATGATAAAAAAAGGCAGCAGTGATGGAAAGACAATTTCCCACCATACCCTTAAGCCTTCCAGGGCAGCCTTGAAGGCATCTTCAGAAAAAATAATTATAAATACTGTTAAAAGTATTGCCACAGCAGCTGCCATGATATTTTTTTTGTCCTCTCTATTATACATCGGATTTACCCCTCCCGCTTTTTATCCTTTCCATAATATCTTATTTTCCTTAAGGCTGAATTATAACTAAACTGCCAGGTTCCTTGACTATCAGTCAAAATTATGTTATCTTATGAATTAATGTAAAGGTATTTGTTTTAGCTCCAGTTATATTGTACATAATCAAACAATAGGGGGTTTTTGTATTGGCTGATGTATTTCCGTTTCGAGGTTACCGCTATAATAAGGAGAAGATTGCTGATCCAGATAAGGTTGTAACACAGCCTTATGATAAAATTGACTGCAAGGCTCAGGATAATTACTATCAGGCCAGTGATTATAATATTGTCAGGCTTATCCTGAGCAAAGGCAAACCCGGCAAAGACAGGTATCAGGCTGCTGCAGAAGATCTTAATAAGTGGATTGATGAAGGTATTTTAGTGCAGGATGAAAAAGCTTCCTTTTACGTATACTGGCAGGAGTACCAGATAAATGGCGAGTGGAGGGTCCGTAAAGGCTTTGTGGGTATGGGAAGGCTGGAGGGGGAGGACGGGGTCAAGGCACATGAAAATACCCTGGAAGGCCCCAAGGCAGACAGATTGAATCTGATGAGAGCGACAGAGGCCAATTTCGGGCATATCTTTATGCTTTATTCAGATAAAGAACAGAAGATAATTACCCTGCTGGATGAAGGAATCCGTGATAAGGAACCACTGGTCAAAGTAAATGATGAGGACGGGAACAGGCATATTTTGTGGCAGATCACTGATGAGGGGATTATTGAATCCATTCAGGAATTGATGAAGGATAAGGTATTATACATAGCTGACGGCCACCACCGTTACCAGACGGCTGTAAACTTCAGGGATGAGTGTCTTGCAAAAGGCTGGAGATCAGTCGGGGCAGAGGGTTTTGAGAACCGCATGATGACTTTTATCAATATCGATGATACCGGATTGAGTATACTGGCGACACACCGGCTGGTTCACGGGCTTCCGGATTTTGACCTGAAAGTACTTTTAGAGAAGGCAGCCGATGATTACTATATTGATAAGTATGGGACAGCTGCAGAATTGTATGAAAAAATGGTTCATAATCCAGAAAACTCACATATCATCGGTCTGAAAGCAAAAGGAGACAGATTCTACTATTCCCTGACATTGCGGGATAAGGAGACGATGAAGGAATTGCTTCCTGATAAAACAGATGACTGGCGTTTACTGGATGTTGTGATCTTACATAAGGCAGTTCTGGAAAGATATCTGGGGATTGATGTAGAGGCACTGGCCAGAGAATCATTTATTGAATATATCCGCTATCGGGACAAAGCCCTGGACTTACTGGAAAACAGTGACAAAGACTACCAGGCAGCCTTTTTACTCAATCCTACTCCTGTAAGTGCTGTTGAAAAGGTTGCTGACCAGGGTGAAAGGATGCCGCAGAAGTCTACCGATTTTTACCCCAAACTGTTGACAGGTCTTGTTTTGAACAGGCTGAATATAGAGAAATAACTTAGCTGTATTGAAGGGGCTTAAGATGATAGAAATACTTGAGCCGGAAGAAGATGCGAGAATGAGGATTCAGCTGTAATCAGGCCATAATAATACTTTATGGCCTTTTTTCTGCCTTGAAAACCGAACAAATGTATGGTAATATGCTTATAGAGGGATTTTTCGATAGATACTGAAGCCGACAGAAAGTGAGTGCCGTATATGGAGATAGATTATAAACAATTACCGGATAATAAAATATTGTGTGTTGATATGAAGTCTTTTTTTGCCAGTGTGGAGGCCGTTGACAGGGGCTGGGATCCCCTCAAGGTCTGTCTGGCAGTAGTGGGTGATAAGACCCGGCCGGGGGCGGTGGTACTGGCTGCCTCTCCTGCCTTAAAGGAAAAATATAATATCAGGACAGGGAATAGATTATATGAAATCCCGCGGAATAAAGAAATCAAGATTGTTGATGCCAGGATGGGTATGTATCTGCAGCGCTCTCTGGAGATTACCTTATTGTTCAGGCAGTTTGTCCCTCTTGATGCCATCCATGTTTATTCTATTGATGAATCCTGGCTGAAACTTGACGGTACAGAAAGGAGGCTGGGAGATGCTTACGAGGCAGCCCTGATGATCAAAAAATGCCTTCTCAATACCTACGGTTTGCCTTCCAGCATGGGTATCGGGCCGAATATGTTTCTGGCCAAGGTGGCAATGGATATTGAAGGAAAGAAAAAGGGTATTGCAAGATGGACCTATGATGATGTACAGGCAAAATTGTGGCCGGTAGCCATTGAGGATTGCTGGGGAATAGGAAGCAGGATGGCAAAATGGTTTCATAAGATTGGTGTAAAAACTGTAGGGGATCTGGCCAGGCTGCCCCTGGAATTTCTGGAAGACAGATTCGGCATTATGGGAAATCAGCTTTATTATCATGCCTGGGGGGTTGACCTTTCCAGACTGGAAGGACATTATAAGGACAGGCATAAAGCCCTGGGAAGGGGGATTACCCTCTTTAAGGATTATCGTGATCTGGAAGAGCTGAGGACGGTTATCTTTGAACTGGCCGATGAAGTAGCCGGAAGGGCGAGGAATAAAGATATTGCCGGGAAGACAGTCAGCCTGGGAATCGGATACAGTAAAGGTGAAGGAGGAGCTGGTTTTCATGTCCAGAGGACCAGGGAGGAGTATACCAATTTAACCAGTGAGATATATGAGCTGGCCCTGGAGCTCTTTCATGAAAAATACCAGGGCCAGGCAGTACGGCGGATAAGTCTGGCCCTTGGCAATCTGGCACCTGCATCGGCAATGAAACTTAACCTGTTTGTAGATAAAGAGAAGGAGATAAAGCTGCACAGGACAAAAGACAGCCTTCAGGACAGGTATGGTTATAAAGCATTATTTTTTGGCAAAAGCCTCCGCAGCGGCAGTGTCCTAGAGAGGATAAAAACAACCATCGGCGGACATGGCAGGTAATCTAAAAATCAAAACCCAGTCGGGCTGTAACAGGCTCAAGGATTATTCCCTCTTCAGGATAAGTTCTTAAGACATCCTTTAAATGTTTTATGTCAGTGTCATTATTTAACCAGATCTGCTCATTATCTTTACTCAGGATTACCGGCATTCTATCATGGATTTTTTTGATTATATCATTTGCTTCTGTTGTTATAATGACGAATTCAGTAATTCTATTGCCTGAACTGTCTAAAGAGTGCTCATATAATCCGGCCAGAGAAAAGAACTCCTGTTCTTTAAGGTATATCCTGTGTTTTATCTTTTTCCCATCCTTGTCCTGCCATTCAAAAAAACCGCTTACAGGTATAAGACAACGTTTATTATAAAAAGGACCTTTAAAGGTCTTTTTTTTATCAATGGTTTCAGCCCTGGCGTTGATAATTAATCTTTTTGCATAAGAAGGAGCAAAGCCCCATTTCGCCATCTTTAAGCATATATTCTGTTCATTCAGGATAATAGGCGCATGTTGAGATGGAAAGATTTCTCCAACCGGTATATTATCAGAGTCATTATCAATTATACCGTATTTTTCGAGTAATTTATCGATACTGATCTTTAAATAATACCGTCCGCACACATCAATCATCTCCATATTTGTTTTAAAAGGGAAAGGTCCTTTATATTATATTATATTATACTACAGATCTGGATAAATCTCATATATGGAAAATAAATTAATTAAATACTGGGAAATAATGCCAATATATGATATGATTTCAGAAATAGCTATATCAGGTATTCCAGAAATCAGTGCTGGCGGAAGTAACGGCTATCTATGGTCATACAGCAGAGAGCTGAATATGCTGGAAAAGATTACTCTGGACGAAATGACTTATGCCGCCAATAGATGTATATTATCTGGAAGAAACCAAGGAACACAAAGTAATAATAAATTATCCTGATGGTAGTGCTGATGAATGCAGAATGGTCCTCAAGCCTTCAAGACAGGAATTGTATCCAATCTCCCAGACAAAGGCAGAATATAAGGCTATTAGTGGAACGGCTTCCTCTCTCGAAGCAATATCAAAAGACCTTGTTCTTCCAATAGGCGGTTCAAATGTCGGATCCGGGAATACTTCTCTGGAGTATTATAATCCGGACCGTTATAAATTAACACAGGCAGATGGTACTATAATCTCAACCTACAGGTATACCCCTGGGCCTGCAGGAAACTGGCTCAGGGCTGAAGAAGACAATGGCAGATTTGAGCAGGGATTTAATAGAATACCTTACAAAAAATTAATCTGCCTGTTGAATAAAAAAAATGGGGGTGAGATTGTTTATCTCATTCCCATTTTTTTTTATAAAATTAAGCCGGGATATTCACTCTTTAGTTAAGCCCGTAAGTTTTATTGACATCTAGTAAAAACATGATACCTTTACCCGGTTCATCAATTTCAAGCTTTTCACGGATAGAGGAAACAATAGCATTTACCAGATGATCTTCTGCCAGAATCATTACTATCTCTTTTTCCGGCTCGATAGGCATGGAGAATAATACTTCGGTCTCATGGATACCTGAACCCCGGCCGTTAATAATTGTTCCTCCTTTAGCACCGGCCTCTTTTGCTGCATCCATTACATTTTCACCCTTGCCCCTGTCCACAATTGTAAAAATAGCTTTATACATGGG
>JAAYLO010000220.1 GCA_012521855.1 Halanaerobiaceae bacterium | reverse complement strand
CACATGTGCACTGTATAATTGAAAATTGCCAATGGTGGGCAGAACCTGATCTCTGTATTGCTGAAAAATTATTGGTTGTAAGTGATGAGCTGGCCAGAGAACTGCCCGGTGAAATTGATGTGGAACAGACAAATCAGATTGTTGAGGAAAAAGGATTATCAACTATTACAGAATGCTATCAAAGCTGTTGTAAAACTTTTGTTCCAAGAGATGTCTATCTGGCTGGTAAAGCATAAAAAAATCCAGGTCAGAGGAAATAGTTTCTTTGACCTGTTTTTTTTACTCCTTTTTTCTTTTTTATTTTATCATTTTTATATAGAGTTTTTTAAAAACTGGAGTTAAATGTCTTAACTCCAGCAGTAATTATATATCCAGCTTATTCACAAGATCAGCGTTTTCCATAATAAACTCTCTTCTGAGAGTAACATTTGAACCCATCAGCTGTGTAAAAACTTCGTCTGCTTCCAGGTCATCAAAAACCTCAATTTTCATTAATTTTCTTGTCTCAGGATTCATTGTTGTATTCCAGAGCTGAGCTGGATTCATCTCACCAAGACCTTTATAACGTTGTATCGTATAATTATCTTTCAATTCCTCTTTTAATTTTTCCAGTTCTTCATCACTATATAGATATCTCTCATTTTTTCCCCAGCTTATCTTATATAAAGGCGGTTGTGCCAGATAGACATAGCCGCCCTTTATTAATTCAGGCATATAGCGGTAAAAAAGGGTCAGAATCAGAGTAGCGATATGTGCCCCGTCTACATCAGCATCAGTCATGATTATAATTTTATGATAACGTAATTTTTCAATCTCAAATTCATCACCAATACCTGTTCCAAGAGCAGTTATTATTGCTACAATCTCATTATTGCTCAATAATTTATCTAGTCTTGTTCTTTCAACATTCAATATCTTGCCTTTCAGGGGCAGGATGGCCTGAAAATGCCGGTTTCTGCCCTGTTTTGCAGATCCCCCTGCTGAATCTCCTTCAACTATAAACAACTCGCTCTCTTCCGGTTTATTACTGGTGCAATCTGCCAGTTTGCCCGGTAGAGAATTGGAATTCAGGGCACCTTTTCTCCTGGTCAGTTCCCTGGCCTTTTTTGAAGCATTTCTGGCCCGGACTGCCTGTAAAGCCTTATCTACAATAACTTTTCCCACTTCAGGATTCATGTCCAGATAAAGACTTAAAAAATCTGAAACAGAATTCTCTATAATACCACGGAGTTCGCTATTGCCTAATTTTGATTTGGTCTGTCCCTCAAACTGTGGATCCGGTAATTTGACATTTATAATCGCTGTAATTCCTTCCCTTACATCATCACCATTCAGGGTTTCATCCTTTTTTAAGAGATTGTTATCTTTTGCAAAATTATTAATTGCCCTGGTAATGGCTGTTTTGAAGCCGGTAACATGATAACCCCCATCGACAGTAGAAATATTATTGGCATATGAAAGTATCCGTTCATTATAACCGTCATTATACTGAATACCGATCTCTATAAAGTAATCATCTATAGTCTCTGCATTATAAATTACATCTTCATGAATTACAGTACGGCCTTTGTTCAGGTGTTGTATAAATGCTTTAATGCCTCCATCGTATTGGAACTTCTCTTCTCTCGTGCTTTCACCACGTTCATCCCTGAGGATAATAGTAAGTTCTTTGTTCAGAAATGCCGATTCCTGTAAACGGTGGGCAAGTATATCAAATTTAAAATCAAGAGTTTCAAAAATCTCCGGATCAGGTTTAAAGCTTATTCTGGTACCGCTTTTATTACAGGGGCCTATTTTCATGAAATCAGTTACGGGAACCCCTCTCTCATATTTTTGATAGTATTCATATCCATTTACATAAGTAAAGAGTTCCAGGACTTCAGAGAGGGCATTCACTACAGCAACACCGACTCCATGGAGGCCTCCTGAAACTTTATAGACATTATTATTGAACTTTCCACCAGCATGCAGGTTTGTCATTACCAGCTGAGCTGCTGGTATTCCGGTTTCAGGGTGTATATCCGCAGGTATCCCTCTTCCCCTGTCTTCTACTGTAATTTTATTATTCCTGCTTATGGTTACGGTAATTTCATCACCATAACCTGCCAGAAATTCATCAATACTATTATCAACTACTTCCCAGACCAGATGGTGTAAACCTCTTATGCCTGTACTGCCGATATACATACCAGGTCTTTTCCTTACAGCTTCCAATCCTTTCAAAATCTGAATCTGTGAAGCATCGTATGTTTCATTTTCAAATAAAGACATAATTTTCACCACCCTTTTCTCATCCTATTATACCAGATGCTTTTTTGTTTTACCAGTATTTATCGAGTTTTGTTTGACCTGAAAGCAAAAATGTGGAATAATATAAAAGGGAAGTGTTTATTTATATGCAAACTATATTGGAAATAGTGGAAAGGGGTAAAATATGGTTGAAAAAATATCTACAATAGCTATTGAGGATAAAATGAGAGAGGCTTATCTAAATTACTCTCTAAGTGTTATTGCATCCAGGGCTCTTCCAGATGTAAGAGACGGCCTGAAACCAGTACACCGGCGTATTCTTTATTCAGCACTGGGATTAAATCTCTTACATAATAAACCATACAAAAAATCCGCCAGGATTGTTGGTGAAGTACTTGGAAAATATCATCCGCACGGTGATGCTGCTGTTTATGATGCTATGGTCCGGATGGCTCAGGATTTCAACCAGAGGTATACCTTAATAGATGGTCATGGTAACTTTGGCTCAATTGATGGTGACAGTGCTGCTGCTATGAGATATACGGAAGTTAGATTAACAGAATTGGCAGAATATGTGCTTGGTGATATCAATCTTGATACAGTAGATTTTACAGATAACTTTGACGGCTCCTTAAAAGAACCTGTTGTCTTGCCTACACAGGTGCCAAACTTATTAATAAACGGAGCCAGCGGTATTGCAGTCGGTATGAGTACTGATATTCCCCCGCATAATCTTTCTGAAATAATTGACGGTCTTCTCTACCTGCTGAAATCTCCAAATGCAAGGATAGAAACATTGATGAAATATATACCTGGCCCGGATTTTCCTACTGGAGCAGAGATAGTAGGAAAAAGCGGAATTATCGAAGCCTATAAAACAGGTAAGGGAAAGATCGTATTAAGGGCAAAAGCCAGGATAGAGAAAAACGGCAGAAAACCCCTGATAATCATCACGGAAATACCTTATCAGCTTAATAAAAGTTATCTCATAGAAGAGATTGCAGAGACAGTGAATAAAGGTAAAATACAGGATATAGCGGACTTAAGGGATGAATCTGATAAAGATGGTTTGCGCATTGTGATTGAGTTAAAATCAAATACAGATGCAGAATTGGTTTTAAACCAGCTGTATAAATTCACATCTTTACAGACAGGCTATCGTATTAATATGCTGGCCTTAAAGGGGAAAAAACCGGAGATAATGAACCTGCAGACAATCATGAATCATTTCCTGGATTTCAGGAGAGAAGTAGTAACCAGAAGGACAAAATATAAACTGGATAAAGCAATAAAAAGACATCATATCCTGGAAGGTCTTATCAGGGCAATTGACAAACTTGATCTTGTTATTGCAATCATCCGTAACTCCAGTTCAACAGCGGAAGCCAGAGATACTCTTATTGACAAATTGTCCATTACTGAGGAACAGGCTAAGGCTATTCTGGAAATGCAGCTGCAGAAATTAGTGGGGATGGAAACGGAAAAACTCTTTACAGAAGTAAAAGAACTTGCAATTGAAATAGAAAAATTCAGAGAGATATTAAGTGATCAGGATAAACTTGATGATATTATTAAAGATGAATTAATTGAAATAAAAAAACGTTTTGCTGATGAGCGGAAAACTACTATCATTGATGATGAAGAAGAAGCAATAATCAGTAAAGAAGATCTGGTACAGGATAAGAAAGCAGTTGTAACTCTCTCCTACCGCATGATAATAAAAAGGACAAATTCAGAAGAATATGCCCGGGCAGGCAAGAATGATTATATAATCGATCTAGTAGAAGGCAGCAGCCTGGATAATCTTCTTTTCTTTACAAATACAGGTAATGTCTATTCTCTTCCGATCTATAAAATAAATGAGCATCACGGATTGTCTACCGGGGAAAACCTTAAAAAATATTTAAAAATACCAATTAATGAAAAGGTAATCAGGATGATCTGTCTAAATGAAGAAAATAAGGAGAAATTCATCACTATAGCGACAAAATACGGTTTAGTCAAAAAAACAATTGGTAATGAATACCTTACAAATATTAGTTCCATGAAAGCAATAAAACTTAATGATAATGATGAGGTAATTGAGGTCAGGGTGACTGATAACGAACAGGAAATTCTCCTGGCTACCAGAAAAGGAATGACTATTCGCTTTAAGGAAGACTCAATAAGTGATACTGGAAGATATACCCAGGGTAGTATAGGGATAAAACTTGACAAAGAAGATTACGTCGTCAGCATGGAGATAATCAGGGAAAACGATTCCGTAATAACTATTTCTGATACTGGTAAAGGCAAGCGTTCATCACTTGAAGAATATATATTGCAGAACAGAAATGGCAAAGGGCTTAAATCATGCGGATCCAGTATCTATCTGATGTCCGCTGTAATTTCTGCAAAGCTTTATGAATACATCCTGCTGATTACAAATACTGAAGGGCTTTATCCCGTATCCGTAGCAGATATTACCGAAACCGCGAGGACAGGCAATATGTACCGGATTCTTGATCTGGAAAAAGGTGAGAAAATAATTGCTGTCTATAAATTACCCGTCTTTTATGAAGAAGAAGATGATGATGCGAATGAAAATGAAAACGGAAATGCTAATGAAATTGATTAAAATAGGCAAAAAGAGAGTTTGACAATGAAAAGTCAAACTCTCTTTTTTTTACTTAGCAAAGACATGATTTCCTATTATAACTGTAGTTTCTCTTGTAGAGAGCCAGTCCAGTGTTACAGCCTTTTTGGGGTTATAGAAAAACAAAGCGCCTAAACTGGGATCCTTTCCCCTTAAAGCATCTTCAGCTGCCCTGTAAGCAGTTTCATCAGGAATAAGGTTGATCTGGCCATTCTCAACAACCGTAAATTGGCCTTTTTGATATATTACTTCCCTGATTGAATTTGGAAAATCCTTTGATCTAACCCTGTTCAATACAACAGCACCAACAGCAACCTGGCCTTCATATGGTTCACCGCGTGATTCACTATAAATCAGTCTGGCCAGTAAATTGAGATCGTCCTTTGAATAACCATCAATATCAGGTACATAAATATCAGGTTCTTCTATAAAAATATCATCATAATCAATAAACTTTTCATCATGAGATTCTACAACTTTTGAGATTAAGATCAAAAGTAATGCTAATCCAAGCCCCTTATAAATATCATCCTTATCTATTTCTGCTGCATCAGCAGTAAAAATTCTATAAACAAATGGACATACCGGCATGAAGCTGTATATCAGAAAGAATAAAAGTGTAAATATACAGGTGTACTTTATTGTCGGCTTTTTCATTGATTACCCTCTTTTCTAATTGGAAAGCAGTAATAAGATTAATGCTACACCGGCAAGGCCGTACACATATGTTTTGTAATTTTTATTCTCTGTTTCTAATTCCTCAATCTGAAGATCTTTTGCCTGCAGCTCCGCCTGTAATGTGCGCAGCTGATCCTGTAATGAATTTATGCGTGTTGCATTTATTGAAATCCGGTCATTTAAATTTCTAATGGTTTCATCAGTGATATCAAGATTCAGTTGTTTTAATTCCTCTATTTTCTTGCTGTTTTCTTCAATAATCAGCTCTTTTTCTTTATTGTCTTTTTCAATTAAAGCTACTTTTTCTTCAAGTTGTTTTATTCTTAAAATAGTATCGATAATATTTGTAACATCACTTTCTGTACTACTGATTCTCCTATTTAGATCATTAATCTCTTTTTTCAAGTTTTCAATATCCACGTCTTTTATCTCAGCTAAAAACTCATCCTGTATAATATTTTTTTGTTCAATTTGTTTTATCTGATCAGCAAAAGCCTCTCCGCTTACTGCTAAAGCAACAAGTTCATCCCGTAATTCCAGTGATAGTTTTCTAAGGAGATCTGCATCCTGGCCGGAAATACTGGTAGTCCCTCTGTCTACCCCTTCCAGTATTCTGGCAACAATTACGGCAAGTTGATAACGGGAAACACTATCATTACCCCTGAATGTTCCGTCTTCATATAATTCCATCAGACCTTTGTCCACAAGATACTTAACACTCTGATATGCCCAGTGATTTGAAGGAACATCAGCAATTGGTGCTGCAGTAATAAAGATGCTTCCTGTAAGTACAAAAATAAGGGTTAATGCAATGAGCTTTTTATTCATAATGTTTATCCTCCTTTAAATATTTAAGTCTATCAGGTTAATCTCAAAATCTTCTCCATCTCCAATGAAGAAAGAGCTTTCCTTCCATTTTATACTTATATTATCTGGATCTAAGACTTTAAAATGTAAAGTAGCAATAGTACCACCCTGTATATCTGCAGGAACCAGTTGGTTTAATAATATTTCTCCTTCTTTACTCAGATCAGGTCTATTCCAGGGCAGATATTTGTTATCTTTTAAAAAGATATTGCCGCGGGATACATGAACAGGTTTAAGGCTCTCTGGATCATATTCAATCTCAACGTTTAACAATTCCAGACCCTCCAGGTTCTGCCCATATATATCAATATTGATGTAATCTCCTTCCCTGACTTCTCCAACTTTCTGTATTTCAAAATACATTACCGGTTCAAGACCTGGCAGAACCAGTCTGTCATATGTCAGTGTTTCATTATATCCGTGTAGTGCTTTTATATTAACAGCAAAAGGCAACTGTCCGTCAATATTTAAAGCCCTGATCTGCCATCTTACCTGCATCTTTTCATTACTGATAATATCACCTGGGTATTTAACTGGTTTCTCCAGAGGAGCCAGTACCAACCCCGGCGGTAAGATAATTTCAATTGCTGTATCATATAAGGGCGAGTCTCCAATATTATGCAATACTGCTTCTATTGTAAACGGGTTTGGCTGCAAAAGCCCGTTAACAACTTTCAGTTCATCTTTTATATTCAAATCTGCCTTTAAATCTGGCGGGCCAATGAATTTTATCTCCCTGACAACCTGGTTTGAATCAGTATTATCTGCTTCTACCTTAACAGCATATGCAGCAATATTCGGTATATGCTTTCCTGAAAGAACAACATTCCAGATAACCTGTGCTATCTCTCCTGGTTCCATATCGCCCAGAACCTTATGCATATTCTCTGTTCTCAAAGTATTGGGCAGTTCAATGTTGATACGGACATTTTTTGCCACGATTTCAGAGGTGTTTTCAACATAGGCAATAATGGGGATAACCCTGTCCGGTGTATCCATCACAACTTCAGCTGGTGAAGTTATTCCTAGGGAAAGCAGTCCAGGAACAATAGTTATTCCGCCGAGGCCGTAATTTGTGATATAGCTTCTGCTTTCACCAGGCTGCAGGTATTCTGGAACCCAGTACATGGCTACAGCACTATCAATTTCATATTCTCCTTTTCTTAAAAACACTTCACCTGGTTTAAAATCAAAATCCCATACTCCGTCAGCCATACTACCCCAATCAGCAAATTTTACCTGGTCAGGCGGAGTAACTCCTGGTCCTACAAAGGTGCCCTGAGAAGTTACAGTCGGATTACTGAGACTATCAAAAGCCTGCCAGAATTGCGGTAATTGTTTTTGATAATAAATAGTATCTGTAGTTACAGCTTCATCACCCAGACGGAAAGGAGCCCCGTCATTTTCTCCCAGCATCGTATCCAGCACTATACGTAGTCCTACTTTGTGCTGAATATCATCAATATTTTCAATGCGGTATTTGATCTGAACAGTATCATATAAACCTGTAGTAGAACTCTTAACGATCTGCAGACTTTGTTCTACCAGTAATTTATTCTCAATTTTAGTAACAGTCTTTATATATCCGTTATCTACATGTGGTTTTTCTATAAGCTCTCCATAATTACCTCCGGCACCTGCTCTTCTTCCAGTTTCACCTCCAAATATGTAATTTTTATTATTTAACCAGATTGTCGTGTAAGATGTCCAGGGTTTTGGTCTTCCATATATAAGGGGTTTGTTATCATCATTATCTTGAAAAGGAGCACCACCTGTAGTTTCAATGGCAAATCTTCCCATAGCATTCTCATCCATGTTAACTACTATTACTACATAATCATTGCCTAGCCTGAGATTATTGTTCTGGTCTATTTCCTGAAATAATTCTTCAGCAGATGCCAGGATTGCCGATGTAAACAAAATTATACTTATGATTAACAGTGTATACTCCTTTTTTATCATAATATTTTCACTCCTACTTAAATACTAAATTCCCCAGAGAAGTTTCTACTTTAGGATTTCCATTTTCATCAAAGGTAAAATCTACAGATATCTCCATTTTATATCCGCTTTGATAATTCTTGAATTTTCCTCCATATTTTATCGTATTTATCGCTACATCTTCCATTTGCTTTATACCATTTGATCTTATAATATAAATATCATCAATTTCACCATCCGAAGAGATAACTACTTCTACAATGACTGTTCCTGAAATCGGATTTGCCTGAAGATCTTTAGGATAAACAATAGGAGGTATACCCAGCAACAATTCTCCCGCAGATGGCGGCGGTGGCGGCGGAGGAGGTGATTGTACAGTTGTTTTTCCTCCTTCACCGTTACTGGTTCCATTACCGTCATGACTTTCCTCTGTACCTGTTGAAATATCTGTTTCAGGATCTATTTCTATCTCCATTTCACCTGTTTCACTGGTCAGGATATTTTGATCAGACTCAGCTGCTGGATCAGCTTCTATTTCTGGTTCAGGTTCTGGTTCTACTTCAGGCTCTGGTTCAGGAATCGGCTCCGGTTCTGGTTCTGGTTCCGGCTCAGGGTCAGGAATCGGCTCCGGTTCTATTTCAGGCTGTGGTACAACTGCCGGTTCAGGTTCAGGCACGGGTTCCTTTACTGTTGAGGCAGGATCTGTTGTCTGACTACGTTGATTAGAATAAGTTTCAGCAGCCTGGTATT
>JAAYLO010000020.1 GCA_012521855.1 Halanaerobiaceae bacterium | reverse complement strand
GGACAGGAAACACGGGACAGGGTAATTGAAATAATGAAAAAGGCTAATTACAGGCCCAATGCAATAGCCCGTAGTTTATCTACAAGTAAATCCAGCTCTGTAGGGGTATTCATTCACTTTCATCCCAGCAGGGGATTACACCAGATGTTTTTCCAGGAGGTATTGTTTTCCCTGGAGATAAATCTCGGGAAGAGAGGATATGATTTTGTTTATTTTTCTGATTTGAAATGGCAGAAGACCTGTGATTATCTGGAAAAATGCCTGAATAGACACATAGACGGCGCAATACTGATGGGTATTTCAAATGATGAAAACCTTCATGAGCTTCTGGAATCCGATATACCCGTTGTAATACTTGACCTGGATATAACAGCAAAGAATGCTACATATATTACATCTGACAACCTGACAGGAGCGAAAATGGCTGTTAATTATTTATATGAACTGGGCCACAGGAATGTAGGAATGATCGCAGGTGAAGATACTTTCCCGTCCCAATGCAGAAGCAGGGGATTCAGGGAAGAGATAGCAAGACTGGGTATGTGTACAAAAGAAAAGTGGATAGCAGCCGAAACTTCCTTTAATGAAGAGGGCGGCTATCGGGAGATGAAGAAAATATTGAAACAAAAAGAACTGCCCACTGCCTTTTTCTGCCACAGTGATATGATAGCAATAGGTGCCATGAAGGCAATTCAGGATGCAGGCTATTCAGTGCCCGGAGATTTTTCCATAATAGGTTTTGATGATCTGGAGATAAGCAGTATCATCAATCCGGCTCTTACTACTATCAAACAGGACACCTATCTGATGGGAAATATGGCTGCAGATATTCTCTTTAAGATGATGAAGGAGAATGAAAGAGAAACTGAACCTCTTGTCCTGCCGGTAGAATTAGTCAAAAGGGAATCATGCCGGGCAATATAGGCAGCCAGGCTTGAAAATTATTTTTTTGTCCTTCTTCTAAACCGTTTTAGAAAAGCTGATTATAAATAAAACAGAGCTTTTACTGGAGTGTTTATCTATATAAGGGTTGTAATATTATTTGAAAGGGGAAATGTAGATGAAGTTTGGTTTTTTTGATGACAACAACAAGGAATATGTTATTACACAACCGGAAACACCATATCCATGGATAAATTATCTGGGCTCCGAGGCTTACTTTGTTCTTCTATCAAATACTGCCGGAGGTTATAGTTTTTACAGGGATGCCAGCAAGAGGAGAATAACGCGTTATAGATATAATAATGTGCCTACAGATGCCGGCGGCAAGTATTATTATATCTATGAAAACGGTGAATACTGGTCTCCTACCTGGGCACCCGTAAAGGCTGAACTGGATAATTATGAATGCAGGCATGGAATGGGGTATAGCAAAATAAGCAGTGAAAAGAATGAAATCAGTACAGATATTCTGTATTTTGTCCCAATAGGAGCAGATTGTGAAATTCATAGAGTAAAGCTCAAAAATACAGGTGAAAGAAAACGGAATTTGAAACTCTTTTCATTTGTAGAATGGGACCTCTGGGATGCCTTTGATGATATGACCAATTTCCAGCGGAATTTCAGTACTGGAGAGGTTGAAATAGAAGGTTCAACAATTTTCCATAAAACTGAGTATAGAGAGCGGAGAAATCATTATGCATTCTTTACTGTGAATACGGAAATTGCAGGTTATGATACAGACCGGGAGAGTTTTCTCGGCTTATACAATGGTTTTCATGAACCACAGGCAGTACAAAAAGGACAGTCAGGGAATTCTGTTGCCAGCGGCTGGGCTCCCATTGCTTCACATTGTATTGAAATAGGGCTGGAGCCCGGTGAGGAGAAGACCCTTATCTTCCAGCTGGGATATATTGAAAATAATGTTGATGAAAAATGGGCCGCTTTCGGTATTATTAATAAGAAAAAAGCCTATGAGCTTATCGAACGGTTTAATACAGAGGAAAGGGTTGAAGAGAGTTTTCTTGAATTGAAAAATTACTGGAATGAACTCCTCTCCAATTTTAACGTAAAATCTGAAAATGAGAAACTGGATAGGATGGTAAATATCTGGAACCAGTATCAGTGTATGGTAACATATAATCTTTCCCGGAGTGCCTCCTATTTCGAATCAGGTATAAGCAGAGGAATGGGTTTCCGGGATTCAAATCAGGATCTGCTGGGAATAGTCCATATGATACCTGAAAGGGCCAGAGAGCGGATTCTGGATCTGGCTGCTACTCAATTTGAGGATGGAAGTGCTTATCATCAGTATCAGCCACTGACCAAGAAGGGTAATGATGCCATTGGAAGCGGCTTTAATGATGACCCCTTATGGCTGATCCTGGGAACAAGTGCCTATATCAAGGAAACAGGTGATTATAGTATTCTGGAAGAAAAGGTCCCCTTTAATTCAGGCAAAGAAGCTATATTATTCGATCATTTAGAGGCATCCTTCATGCATGTTGTAAATAACCGCGGCCCTCATGGCCTGCCCCTGATTGGACAGGCAGACTGGAATGACTGCCTGAATCTGAACTGTTTTTCAGACACTCCAGGCCAGTCTTTCCAGACCCTGAAGGCGAAAACAGACAGCCAGGCAGAGTCGGTGATGATTGCAGGAATGTTTATAACCATCGGCCCGGATTTTGTAGCGCTCTGTAAATACATGGGCAGGGATGAACTGGCGGAAAGGGCAGTTGAAGAAATCGAAAAGATGAAAGAGGCCATAGAAAAACACGGCAAGGATGAAAGATGGTTCTTAAGGGCCTATGATTATTTCGGCAACAAGATAGGAAGCAGTGAAGATGAGGAAGGACAGATATATATTGAACCACAGGGTTTCTGTATCATGGGCGGTATCGGGCTTGATGATGGTTTTGCCAGAAAGACCCTGGATTCAGTGAAGGAAAGGCTTGATACTGAATACGGCCTGGTTCTGCTGGATCCGACCTATAAATCATATCACCTGGAATTGGGTGAGATATCCTCATATCCACCAGGATACAAGGAAAATGGCGGTATCTTTTGTCATAATAATCCCTGGATAATGATAGCAGAGACAATTGCCGGTAATGGAAGCAGGGCTTTTGAATATTACCGGAAAATTGCACCTGCTTTTCTGGAAGATATCAGTGATATTCACCGTACAGAGCCTTATGTTTATTCTCAGATGGTGGCCGGAAAAGATGCTGTAAACCATGGAGAGCCCAAGAATTCCTGGCTTACAGGTACAGCTACCTGGAACTTCGTGGCGATTAGCCAGTGGATACTTGGTATCAGGCCTGAATTCGGCGGTCTCTGTATTGATCCCTGTATCCCTGCTGAATGGGACGGTTTTGAGGTCGAAAAGGTATATAGGGGTGATCGTTATAAGATAAATGTTTCCAATCCAGATCATGTGGAGAAGGGTATTGCCAGGATAAGCCTGGATGGAAAAGAGATTGAAGGGAATCTGATAAGGGCTGTCGGGGACGGCAGTGTCCACTATGTGGAGGTTGTAATGGGATAAAAGAAAAAACAGAGCATAGTCTGTAAAACCCTGTATTATACAGGGTTTTTTTTGTGGAAATGGATAGGGGACAAAGTACAGAAGTGAAGGAAAAAATTACATAAAAAAGAGGAAATTACAAAATATAGAAGAATTATATAGTAAATAGTTAGTAAAAAAGAAGGTGATGGGATGAAAAAAATACGAAAGGAGCAGATCTTTATTCTATGCTTTTCTCTTTTTGTATTTCTTTCCGGCAGTGTTGTCATTATCAGTGAGAACATCAATAATGCCCGGATACTGGCCAGTTATTCTACAGATCACATATATGACCTGGAATCTGATTATGGAAGTGACGGGAGCAATACTGAATCCGGGGATGAGCCCCTGAGCCAGGGAGAACTGAAAAAGATCCTCGTACATGTTGCAGGAAAGGTGATGAGTCCCGGTGTTTATGAGCTTACCGAAGGTTCCCGGGTAATTGATGCTATTGAGTCAGCAGGCGGTGCCGCTCCTGAAGCCGATCTGGATATTATCAATCTGGCTGCATTTATTTCAGACGGGCAGCAAATATATGTCCCCTCCAGTGAGGAATCAGCCGGTATATTGCACAATATTCCAGTTCCAGGAAACGCCCTGGCCAATAATAATGGGAAAGTAAATATAAATACCGCCGGAGCAGAAGAGTTACAGAGTTTAACCGGAATCGGCCCGGGGAAAGCCTGGAAGATTATTGAATATCGTAATACATACGGCCCATTCCTCTCTCCTGAGGACCTGTTAAATGTTTCCGGTATCGGGGAGAAGACCTTTGAGAAGATTAAGGACAGGATTACGGTTAACTGAATTCGTAACTGCCAGCCCCTTATTCAGTTCTGCTGTATTATTGATCCTGGGCATTATTGCTTATGAGCACATAGGGGTGGTTTCCGGCCTGCTTTTCTTTTTCCTGAACTGTATCATATTTGTGCTCTCTGTTACGGCATTTTTTGAGAAGAAGAGGAGAGTTTTACTGATCCTTGTGGTTGTCTTTCTTGGCGGCTGCAATATAATGCACTGGCAGGAGCTGAAGTATGTAAGCAGCTATTCTTTAGATAGATATAATTCTGCCGGTAGTCTGGAGCTTATTGCCCTGGTCAGGGAGGAGACGGGCTCATTACAGGGGAATAAACTGTTGCTGAAGCCTTATTTTGTTGAGGGAAATGAGGTTAAATACGGCTATATCCAGATAGATAAGCGCTATCTTCCTGTGGAATTGAAGAGCGGTGATCTGATCAGGGCAAGATTCTTCCTCTCCAGGCCTCAGGACGCTCTGAATCCCGGCTCTTTCTCAGCATACAAATATCTCAAGAGAAAGGGGGTTTACAGCCTGGGATACCTGGATGGCGAGATAGAAAAACTCTGTGAACTCGATAATTTTTTCCTCCATTCTATCATTAAATTAAAATACCGTTTGATCAGGCTGGTAGATGAGAATGCTGAAAGGCCGTATAATGAATTCCTGAAAGCACTGATCCTGGGTGAAAGGGACAGGCTCCCCCGGGAATGGGCAGAAGATTTTACCCTATGCGGGGTAAACCATCTACTGGCCATTTCCGGCCTTCATACAGGATATATGGTTCTTATCTTTCTCACTTTACTTAAAATGTTCAGGTTGCCGGAAGGCATCCGGTATACAGTATTGAGTATATTGATTATCATTTATATTGTGATGACAGGTTTCCGTTCATCTATATTCAGGGCAGGAGTTCTTTCCATTGCCTTTATCTGGGCTCCCTTTTTTAAGAGGAAAGGAGATATCCTCAATATACTCGGCCTTACTGCATTTCTGAATAACTTACTTGCCCCATGCCAGGTTTTTGACACTGGTTTTCAGTTTTCATATCTTGTGCTCCTCTCAATTGTTTTCTGGCATGAAATCCTGGAAAAGCTTACTGGTCCTGTTTTTTCTGTCTCTATAGCGGCTTTTTTAGCCTCTTTTCCGCTGACTGCCTATTATTTTAATCTCATAGTCCCTGTGGGGATTATTGCCAATAGCCTGGCGATTCCCCTGGCCGGGATAATCGTTTCCGGGGCGATTATATCCCTGCTTTCGGGACTGATTAACCCGGTCTTTGCAGCAGTGGGTTTTAAGCTGTTGGGTTTTCCTGTCCGGATACTTATTTATAGTATAAAGATAATGACCTTTATTCCATCAGGAGCCATAGAAACAGCCACACCATCTCTTTTCAGGGTATTATTTTGTTTCTTTCTTATATTCATCCTGCCTTTTTACCTGAAAAAAAGGATTATCCCCTTAAATGAAGCCAGGAGGAAGAGAGGGCTTATTTATATTCTTTCTGTAAGCCTTATCATTATTTCATTATTTAACCTTAAAGCTGTCCTGAGGAGGGATCTGGAAATAAGTTTTCTGGCAGTAGGGCAGGGTGACAGCATAGTCCTTTCTACACCGGGCAATAAGCATATCCTGGTTGATGGAGGAGGGTATGCCGGTCCGGGATCAACCCAGGGCAGATATACAGTTTTACCATATTTGAAATACCGGGGTATCAGAACCCTGGAGATTGTCTTTATCAGTCATTTTGATGCTGATCATGCAGCAGGCATACTGGACATCATTGAAACGAGAAAGGTTAAGGTCCTGGTTTTTCCGGTAAATTTTGAAAGAAATGAAATCGCTGAAGAAATTATCGCTAAGGCAAAAAGATATAATATACCTGTATTGTTGACCAGGGAGGGTGATTGTTTTCAGCTGGATGAAGTCTTTTTCAGGGTCCTTAACCCTTCAGCGGATTTCAGGGGCCTTTCCAGTAATGATAATTCCCTGGTATTACGGGTGGAATACAGGGATTTTTCCCTTCTCTTGACCGGTGATCTGGAAAAAGAGGGTGAGAACAGACTGCTTGGCGGGGAACTCCCTTTACAGAGCAGTGTATTGAAGTTTGGCCATCATGGCAGTAACAGTTCTTCTTCAGAAAAATTCCTGAAAGCAGTTTCTCCTCTTGAAGGTATAATCTCTGCGGGGAAGAATAACTACGGCCATCCTGCCCGGGAGATTCTTGAACGGAGCAGCCGGCTGGGTATCCGCCTGTGGAGGACAGATGAAGCGGGGGCGGTATTGATAAGGACCAATGGATATGATTATTCAATTGAGGGATATTTGCAATAGGGGGAGAGAGGACATGGTCCTGGACCTGTCCTCCCTGATCTATATGATCTACCTGCAATCAGAACGTTCATGCCGCCTGTAAAAATCCGGCATGAGTTTGTTATGATTGAATCAGGCCTTTAAAAAAGTGGTTTAAAGATTTTAACGTGCTGACTGCCGGGTAGCTATTAATATGATTTGCAGATATTGTGCTTTTTATGTTAATATTATTATGGTAAAAGATAAAAATTAAAAGGATGAGCTGGTAAATGAAAAGACTGGATAATATATTGGGACTGGCTTTAGAGAAATTGAAACCCCTATATATTGTAGCAAGTGAGGACAGATATATCCTGAGTGAATTTAAGGATAAATTTGTGGAGAACTATGTTGATGAAAATATAAGGGATTTTAACTATACTTACCTGGAAGACAGCGAGGATTTTCCCGTCCTCTTAAAAAACCGTGCCAATACACCGCCGGTCATGTCCGGGAAGAGATTTATTCTGGCCAGGACTTCCGGCTATTTTACAGAAAAACAGGAGAAAGATGAGCTCATTGTTTCCCTGTTCAAAAATTATCCCGGGACTACTATTACAGTAATACTGGTAGATGGAAAGTTGAAAAACACTTTAAAAACAGTAAAGGCAGCAGCTGAGATTGGAGAGATAATTGAGATCTCTGCTCCCAGATTTGCTGAACTGGATAAATGGATCGCTGCTGAGTTTCAAAAAAGAGGGAAAAAAATAGACCAGATGAGTGTTAAGTTCCTGGAGGAGATGTTTAGCAACAATCTTCAGAGACTGGAGAGCGAAATAGAGAAAATTTCCATATATAATTATGATAAAGATATAATTGATATAAACAGTATTATTTCAATTGTAAGCAGGGACAGGTTATATGAAGACAGCCTGGGATTCTAGTTAACAGATGCCATAATGTCCGGTGAGAAAGGGAAGGCTGTCAGGATTTTGAGAACTATGCTGGATGGCGGAGCAGTACCGCTGCGTATCCTGTCTACCATGGCCTGGCAGATTAGATTGTTGTTGTCTGTCCGGGTTTTGAAAGAAAAAGGTAAAAGCATAGAGGAGATTGCCAGAGAGCTTGAAACCCATCAGTATCCGGTAAAGAAGTGTTACCAGTATTGTAACAGGTTCTCGGAAAGAGAACTGAAAGGGATACTGGCGAAATTCCTGGAGGCTAACCGGAACATTGTTACAGGGCGTTTTATTCCTGAACAGGCCCTTGAGATAGCGATAATAAGATAGTTTTTCAATAAAAAAGGGGTATTCTTGAATAGAATAAACCCCTTTATTTTATGCAGTCTTATTCAGCATTTTGCTCAAGCGTGATTTCTTCCGGGCGGCATTATTTTTATGGATAATGCCCTTGTTTGCAGCTTTATCAATTACCTTGAAGGTTTCCTGTAATTGTTCTTTTGCTTCTGCAACATTTCCTTCCTCTACAAGTCTTTCAAATTTTTTGATGGAACTCTTTAATCTATCTTTCCACTCCCTGTTGAGGGCTGTTCTCTTAGCGGAAATCCTTACTCTTTTCTTTGCAGACTTGATTACTGGCAATCCATTCACCTCCTTAGAGCAGTCCAGATGGTATTTATAATAGTAAATTTTAAAAAAAGAGCCGACTAAGTAATTTTTTTTATAACATCATAATTTTAACATGAGTCCTTTGAAAATGCAAGTTCTGTATAGAAAAAAGTTAAAGTGGTTAAAATATTAGCAGAATATCAAGAATGGAATCAGGAGGTGATTTTGATGAAAGGGATTGTGGGTGCTGTTGTCAGGTTTATTGTTTCTGCCCTGGTATTACTCGCGGTAGGGTATATAGTTCCGGGGTTCAGTATGGCAGGTTTCTTTAATGCCCTTCTGGCAGCTATAGTAATAGCAATTCTTGGATATGTTATTGAATCACTCTTTGGTGAAAAGATTTCACCGCAAAGCCGCGGTATAGTAGGATTTCTTACTTCAGCAGTGGTTATCTATCTGACCCAGTTTGTTATTGAAGGATTGTCTGTATCAATTATCGGTGCTTTACTGGCTGCCTTTGTAATAGGTCTGGTAGATGCATTTGTTCCGACTGAACTAAGGTAAAGGGGTTTTAAAATGGATAACAGCGGAGGAATACGTTTTGAGAATGAATACTGGAAAGATTATCCCCTGACAGAACATGACCTGGCCATTGATGCACATGACCTGGCTGTCCAGCGTACCGGTGGAGAAATCCAGGGAGTCAGTGTTGTTGAAGAGAAAAGGGAAAATGCAAAAATAACCAGAATTGAGGTTTTGAATGAACAGGGGGCACAGGCCATTGGCAAAGCTGTTGGCAAGTATATTACCATTGAGTCTGAAGGCCTTAAGGGACAAAACCGCCTGGTACATGATGAACTCAGTGAGATATTGTCTCAGGAACTGGTATCCTTGATTGATTTTGACCGGGTCAGGCCGCATCCCAATCTGGAGCCGACTATTTTTGTCGTTGGTCTCGGCAACTGGAATGCAACAGCAGATGCGCTGGGGCCGCAGGTTCTTAACCACCTGATGGTTACAAGACATCTTTATCAGGAAGCACCGCCTGAATTGAGGAAAGGTCTCCGGCCTGTCTGTGCACTATCACCAGGTGTCCTGGGACTGACCGGTGTACAGACGGCAGAGATAATTAAGGGTGTTGTTGAACAGGTAAGGCCGGATTTGATAATAGCCATTGATTCTCTGGCAGCTCATCATACCGGCAGATTGGCCAATACAATTCAGCTCAGTAATACTGGTATATCTCCAGGTTCGGGCATTGGAAAAGTGAGGATGGCAATTAATCAGGAAACTATGAAAATACCGGTTATTGCAATCGGTGTCCCTACAGTTGTACATGCCATAACTATTGTTAATAATGCCATGGAAGAGATGCTGAAAGGAGAAATCTTTTCAAAGGTGGAAAGGGAGAGATTTCGTCATATTCAGGAAGATGAGAAGAAGAGAATGGTTGGTAATATTCTGGGCCCCTTTATGGGGAATCTGGTAGTATCTCCAAAGGGAGTAGATGAATTGATTCTCAATGTAGGGAGAATTATAGCCGGGGGTATTAATATTGCTCTTCATCCAGATATAACTCCTGAGAATATTTCTTTATATCTGTAGCTAATAGCAGCTAATAATCTGCAGCTAATATATGGTTTGATTTTCTTTAAGACAGAGAGGTATCACTGTTTTTAAGGACAGGATCCTTCCTGTCTTTTTTTTTATTCCCGGACCTGTTTTGCCTGCAGCCTGTTCTAATTGGCTTCTGCAGTTCATAATTATTTTAGGGGAGGAGTAACCATGTCCAGAAAAGGAATCATGATAGTTTTAATAATCGCAATTATAGTATTGCTGATACTGAACATTAAAAAATACCGGGAAAAAGAGATGGTACTTCCTGTCTGGTCAAGCTATGATGAAGAATACTATTATTACAATAAAGGTTCTTTTCTGGATAAAGTAAAAGAAAAGCTGAGTTTTGAACGCTTTATTTATGGTGCTACGAAGGTAAGATTGAGGGCTCCCCTTACCTATTTGAATAGAGAGATTCCCCTTCTGGCCTATTATACCCCTCTGGAGCTGAAACAGGCTGCGGAAAGAGTCTATACCCCTCCGCAGAATGAGGGTAATCTTATCAGATTGAAGTTTAACCTGGCGGATAAGAGTGAAGCTGTCGGGAATGATAGAGCAGAGCCTGTTGAAAGGAGGAAAATTCCCCTTGTGGCTATTTATCATACTCATACCTCTGAAACCTATATTGATGATCCCCGTAAACAGGACAGAAACGGCCATGTACTGCCGGGTAATATCGGCAATGTGGGGAAGGTGGGGATGGAGCTGGCCCGGGTTTTGTCTGAAAAATACGGATTCAGGGTCATCCATACTACAGAGATCCATGATGAAATATATAACAGGTCCTATTACAATTCCAGAAATACAGTAAAAAAACTGTTAAGTGAAAATCCAGAAATTGATCTGATTCTTGATATACACAGGGATGGAATCAAGGCTGATGTCTCCAGGGATGACATTACAAAGGTGTTTAATAATCTGAGGATTGCAAATGTGATGATCGTCATTGCCAATGGGAAATATTCTTATGGCGAGGTACAGGTCAACTCAAACTGGCAGGATAATCTGGCTACTGCAAGACTCCTGGCAGTTGAACTGGATAAACTTTATCCTGGACTTTTGAGGAGAATTGAGGAGAGGGATACGACTACAAACCGTTACAATCAGCACTTACATCCCGGATCCATATTAATTGAAATTGGTGATTACCGTAATACAACCCAGGAGGCAATTTATGCAGCCCATTGTATCGCAGAAGCTGTTGCAGCCATGTTCGGAATGAACTAAATAAAAAATTAAATAAATAGATAAAAGCATTAAAATATTGAAAAAAATGCTAATACATGATATATTTGTAGG
>JAAYLO010000004.1 GCA_012521855.1 Halanaerobiaceae bacterium | reverse complement strand
GCTATAGACTATCTGATGTCATAAAGGCCCTAAATGAACCTACAGTTAAGGAATCAAAGGCTGTTTACCGGACCAGGAGGAATGGTAAAATTACATATGAAGATTATTTAGAGATTCCTGAGGAGCCGGGTTACCAGTATGAGCTGCTGGAAGGTAATCTGATCATGGAACCATCACCTGCTGTTATACATCAAAGGGTTTCCAGAAAATTGCAGCGGATTTTGGAGGATTATTTTAACAAAACTGATCCAGCAGGAGAAGTATTTGATGCTCCTTTAGATGTTACCCTTTCTGATATAACTGTAGTCCAGCCGGATATCCTTTACATAGCCGGAAATCAAAGAGAAATAATAAAGGAAATGCGGATAGACGGCCCTCCGAGGCTCGTAGCGGAAATTCTTTCACCATACAATTCCCGGAAAGACCGGATTCAGAAGATGGAAATATATAGGAAGGCAGGAGTACAACACTACTGGCTGGTAGATCCGGATGAAAAAACCCTGGAATGTTTTAAACTATGTGATGGTTTCTATGCTTTTGTAACAGCAGGGATGGAAGAGGATATATTAGAACACCCGGATTTTAAAGATTTGAGTATTCCATTAAATAATTTATGGTATAATTGAGTTAAGGATTTTTCAACAGATATGAGAGTATATATAGAAATAAGTCATAAAAATATATAAAGAAGGTGATCCATTTGAAATTGTACAAATATGAGACACATGCACATACATCTGAAGTCAGTCTTTGTTCAAAAATAAGTGCTGTTGAACTGGTGCGTTTTTATAAAGAACTGGGATTTAGCGGCATCTTTATAACAGACCATTTTCTAAATGGAAATACAACTGTTCCCGGAGGACTTTCCTGGGAGGAGAGTATTGAATTGTTCTGCAGGGGATATGAAAATGCATATGAAGAAGGCAAAAGGATCGGGATTGACGTATTTTTTGGATGGGAATATACATTCAGGGGTACAGATTTATTAACCTACGGGCTTGATAAGGACTGGCTTTTACAGAACCCCGGGCTGCTTGATCTCCATATTAATCAATATTGTGATCTTGTACACAGGGATGGCGGATTTATAGTCCATGCCCATCCTTTCCGGGAGGCTGATTATATTGATCTGATAAGGCTTTTGCCACGAAAAATTGATGCTGTTGAGGTGATGAATGCCTGTAGAACTGATTTTGAAAATGATTGTGCAGATAAATATGCAGATATGTATGGATTGTTGAAGTTTGCAGGTACTGATAATCACAGAGGATTTTTAGATAGATTATCAGGAATACAGCTTAAAAGGTCTTTAGAAGATATCGGTGATATGATAGAAGCTGTCAAAAATAAAGAAGCAGAGATATTTGTTGACATTATGACTGAATAATAAATTTAAATCAGGATAATAATTTTTAATAGTTGACGAAAGATTTGAGATAAATTATAATATAATTAGAAAATTATCTAAATATATAATTAAAGCAAGAAACCAAATATCTTGCTGGATCAGGGAGGGGGCCAAATGAATATTCAATTTAAGGCACTTTCAGACAAAACCAGGAGGAGGATTCTGGAACTTTTGAAGGATGGAGATATGACTGCCGGGGAAATAGCTGATAGATTTGAGATGACGAAACCCAGTATTACTCATCATCTGAATTTGTTGTATCAGGCAGGATTGGTTGATAGGGAAAGAGACGGCCAGTTTATTTACTATACACTGAATATGACTGTGCTCCAGGAAGTACTTGGCTGGTTTCTTGATTTCATGAATAACAGGAATAAGGAGGAAATATAATGAAGGACAAAGGGTATTTTGATTTTAAAGAGGAGTTCAGGAAAGACTGGTATCTGCTTCTACTGATAGCAGCAATGTTTCTTGTCAGTTGTCTGCTTTATTCCAGATTGCCGGAGAGAATGCCGATACACTGGAATATTGCCGGTGAGGTTGATAATTACTCCAGCCGTTTCTGGGGGGCTTTTATGATGCCATTACTGGCTCTTGGTATTTTATTTATGATGCTGTTATTACCATTAATTGATCCCCGGAAAGAGAATTACCATAGATTTATTTCCAGCTAC
Source organism: Halanaerobiaceae bacterium (assembly GCA_012521855.1). Classification (GTDB taxonomy): domain Bacteria; phylum Bacillota; class Halanaerobiia; order Halanaerobiales; family DTU029; genus JAAYLO01. The sequence continues at coordinate 7,881 of JAAYLO010000004.1, read as the reverse complement.
CGGGTTATCAGGTCGGTTTTGATAGTATTTTTTGCCGGCATGCATTTTCTGCTCTTAAGTGTTTCTCTGGGATATGACATAAGCATTGGTAAATTTGTTACCCTCGGTGTCGGTATCCTGTTTTTTATTCTGGGTAATTATATGCCAAAGGTCAGGCACAATTATTTTATGGGAATAAAGAATCCCTGGACACTTTCCAGTGAAAGGGTCTGGAAGAAGGTTCACCGTCTGGCCGGGAAATTGTTTGTTGTTTCAGGGATCATTATATTTTCAGGTATTTTCTTGAGTGACCTGGTGCGGTTCTGGCTTATCATGACCTGTGTTATAGGGAGTTCACTAATTAGTATAATTTATTCATATCTAATCTTCCGGAGAGAAAAACAGGGATAAACAGAAAACAGGATTAAATTCATGTTTATTAAGAGGGGAAAATATGATAAAATTGATTAGGTAAAAAGGAGGTAAATCCAGGTGGGGAAAAAAATTAATTCCAGGATAAAAAAAATGGTAGTGTTATCATTTCTTATAATGGCTATTGTTTGTACTTCTGTTTCAGGTGCGGATAATGAAATATCAGGAGTCTGGGAAGGAAATCTCAGCGGCATCAGGCTGGTATTCCATCTTGAGATCTCATCTGAGGGCTCTTTTCAGGCTTCCATGGATAGTCCTGATCAGGGGGCTTTTGGTATACCGGTATCAAATGTAACTTTGAATGGTAATGAATTAAAGATAGAGGTTGGTATGATAAATGGTGTATTTGAAGGCAGGTTGAATGAAGAACAACAGATTTGTGAAGGGGTCTGGAGGCAGAATTCATATAATATTCCACTGGTTCTGGAAAAGAGAAAAGAAGGAGAAGCGGAGGTAAATACAAGGCCACAGGAGCCTCAACCTCCTTATCCATATGAAGAAAAAGAGGTATCATATCTGAATGAAGCAGCAGGGGTTAAACTGGCCGGTACCTTGACCATACCTGAGGGAGAAGGCCCGTTCCCTGCTGTATTGCTCATAACCGGTTCAGGCTCACAGGATAGGGATGAAACGCTTTTTGGACATAAGCCCTTTAAAGTAATAGCAGACTATTTGACCCGCCAGGGGATTGCGGTTTTGAGGGTAGATGACAGGGGAGTAGGAGGTTCTACCGGTAATCCCCTGACTGCTGCCACTGCTGATCTGGCCGGAGATGTTCTGAGCGGTGTAGAGTTCCTGAAGGACAGGCCAGAGATAGATAATGAAAAGATCGGACTTATCGGCCACAGTGAAGGCGGTATGATAGCACCAATGGTTGCAGTACAATCAGATGATATTGCCTTTATAGTATTGATGGCTGCTCCCGGTATACCCGGTGATGAAATAATTATGTACCAGGTTGAAGCAATTGCAAGAACAGAAGGAATTGAAGAAGATGAACTGCAAGAGGTTCTTTTACAACAGAGGGAAATACTTGATATAGTAATTGAAGTAGAAGAAGATGAAATTGCTGCAGGGGAAATACGTTCAATTCTGGAGTCTACCTATGCAAAAATGAGTGAAGCTGATAAGGATATCCTGAAAACCGCCTATGGAAGCATAGAAGAGTATATTGAACAGACAATACAACAGCTGCTTTTACCCTGGTATCGTTATTTTATTAAATATGATCCCCGTCCGGTTTTAGCAGAAGTCAGCTGCCCGGTACTGGCGGTTAATGGAAGTAAAGATTTACAGGTTGAAGCAAGGACAAATCTTCTTGCCATTGAAGAAGTATTCAAAAAGGCTGGGAAAAGGAATTATCAGATTAAAGAATTTACCGGTTTGAATCATTTATTCCAGACTTCCCAAACAGGCCATCCAGCTGAATATGGCCAGATTAAAGAAACAATTTCACCTGATGTACTGGAATATATGGGCAGCTGGATTTTAAGAGAGATTGAAAAATGAATAAGTGAGAGAGGGGTTTTCCATGAAACTGGAAGTAAGGGATATTTATAAGAGTTTTTCTGGAAGAGAAGTATTACATGGTATATCATTTTCTGTTGAAAGCGGTAAGGCTTTAGGGCTTCTTGGGAGAAACGGGGCAGGGAAAACTACCACTATCAGGATAATTATGAATTTCTTTGAGGCCAATAAGGGAGATATTTATTTAGACGGCAAGAAGTTTGTCCCAAGGAACCATCGTATCGGTTATTTACCGGAGGAAAGGGGTTTATATCCCAAGAAGAAGGTAATGGAACAGTTGATTTATCTGGGCCGGCTCAGGGGATTAAGCAGTAAAGAAAGCAGGGAAAATGCCCTATACTGGTTAAAGAGGCTGGATATAGAAGAATATAAAGACAAGAAGTTAGAGACTCTGTCAAAAGGAAACCAGCAAAAGGTCCAATTGGCCCAGACCTTTTTAACAAATCCGGATATAATTATTCTTGATGAGCCTTTCAGCGGCCTGGATCCTGTTAATGCACAGATTTTAAAGGATATTATTAATGAATTTATAAATAAAGACAGACTACTTATCTTTTCCAGCCACCAGATGAATTATGTGGAAGAGTTTTGTGAGGATATTGCTCTAATCGATAAAGGAACCATAGTATTAACCGGAAATTTAAACAAAATTAAAAGGGAATACGGGAAAAACCGCCTGACAGTGAGTTCTTTAAGTTTATCTCTGGAACAGCTTAAAAGGCTTATAGAAGATGAGATGAATAATATAGTAAAGGAAGTTGAAATGAAGAAGGAATACCTTATTATCGAACTGCAGGAGGATTATACGAAAAATGATTTTTTGAGGGCAGCTGTTGATAAAAATATAGATATAAAGAAATTTTCCATTTATGAACCAGGCCTTGAAGATATATTTGTGAAAAAGGTAGGTGAAAAATAGTGCGGGATTTTTTTATTGTCTTCAAATTTGAGCTTTTAAATTACCTGAAAAAGAAAGCCTATTTTATCCCCATGATTATTATCTGTGCGATGATAATAGTGATATTGTTTATACCTACTATCATGAACTTTGTTTCCGGTTTTGGAAAAGAAGGGGAAACAGGTGAAAAAGAAGAAGATGTAAGATTATATGCATATATTGATGTAAATAATGAGATTGTAAACATAGATGAACTCAAAGAGAATTTTAGCAGAGGGGAATTGGAAGAGCTAAGCAGTATTGAGATACTGAAAGAAAAGGTCAATTCGGAAGAATATGAGGCCGGGTTTGTGATTAAAAGTTATACAGAATATGATTATGTAGTGAAAAACAATAAATTATATGAAAATGATAATTCCAGTTTTGAATATGCCTTAAAAAAGGCCTTTAGAATACATAAATTTGAAGAGATGGGAATGAATTATGAGGATGTTGAGGGATTAATCAATCCTGAAATTAAGTCTGAAACAATAATACTGGGAAAAGATAGTGCCAGTAATTATCTGTATACATATTTGCTGACTTTCGGCCTTTATTTTTTAATAATTCTTTACGGCCAGTTTACAGCTACAGCAGTGGCAACAGAAAAAGGCAACAGGACAATGGAAATTCTCATTACCAGTACAAAAAGCAGAAATTTGATTTTTGGAAAGGTTCTGGGCAGTGCTGCAGCAGGAGTGCTTCAATTTGCAGTTATACTCCTGACAGCCAAAGTTTTTTATGAGATAAATGCAGAAGCCTGGGATTATAAGCTTGACTTTTTGTTTAATGTACCATCAGAAGTATTATTAAATTTCTCTATTTTCGGGATACTGGGATACCTTTTTTATTCATTCATTTTTGGAGCCCTTGGCGCTCTTGTCTCCAGGTCTGAAGATATTAACTCCAGCTCAACCCCGGTTACATTACTGTTTATTGTAGTATTTTTTGTTACAGCTATGGGTATGCAGAATACAGAATGGATAATCCTGAAGATATTCTCTTATCTGCCTTTCAGTTCAAGTATGGCCATGTTTGTCAGGATTTCTATGGGGACTGTCTCTAATCTTGAGATTATTATCTCACTTTTAATATTAATTGTATCAACTGTACTGGTAGGTTTCTTTGGTGCCATGATTTACCGCCTGGGAAGCCTAATGTATGGTAATCCTGTTAAATTGAGAGAAGCAATAAAGATGTTGAGAGATCAATAAATTACTGGGGGTATAGAGTAAATGAAGATTTCCTTTTCTTTTTATCCAGAAGGCAGGAAAAAGGCTTTAACCATGAGTTATGATGATGGGCAGATCCATGACCGCAGGCTTGTAGAAATATTTAATAAATACGGGATAAAGGGTACTTTTCACCTGAATTCAGGGACCCTTGACAAGGAGGGTTTTTTGAAGTCAGCAGAAATTAAGGAATTGTTTAGGGGTCATGAGATAGCTGTACATTCAGTAAATCATCCCTTCCTTACAAGGATACCGGCCGGTGTTTTGCTTGAAGAGATAATTGAAGATAGAAGGAGGCTGGAAGAACTTGCGGCTTATCCAGTGAGGGGAATGTCTTATCCCTTTGGAGAATATAATGACAATTTGCTGAATCTGCTTCCACACCTCGGTATTGAATATTCCAGAACGGTACAGTCACACGGTAGTTTCAGGCTTCCTGAGAACTTCCTGGCCTGGCACCCTACCTGCCATCATGAACAGGATATTCTGGAAAAATTTAAAGAGTTTCAAAAACCTTCTCCCTGGGAACAGCTGCCTTTATTTTATATCTGGGGGCATAGTTTCGAATTTGCGAGGAATGATAACTGGGACCTGATTGAGGAGTTCTGTAAGATTGCCGGCGGCGATGAAGAAACCTGGTATGCAACAAATGTTGAAATCATGGATTACATAAAGGCCCTGAGGGGTCTAAAGATCAGTGTTGACCAGAAAATAGTATATAATCCTTCAGCAATACCCGTCTGGATAAGTGCAGATGGAGAAGCGGTTAAAATAGAAGCAGGTGAAAAAAAGATATTACAATAAGGGGGTTTTATATTTATGGATTTTTATAAAGCAGTAAAAAACAGGCGCAGTTATTATGGAATCGATGGAGAGAAGATCGTTTCTGTAGAGAAAATAGAGGAAGTGGTCAAAGAAGCCGTAAAATATACACCCACTGCTTTTAATTCCCAGAGTGCAAGGGTAGTCCTTCTGTTTGGAGATAATCATGAAAAATTGTGGGATATAGTTGAGGACACATTAAGGAATATTGTGCCGGAAGAGAAATTTGAAAGTACAGAAAAGAAAATAGCCGGCTTCAGGAATGGTTACGGGACAGTATTGTTTTTTGAAGATGATTCTGTTATTGAATCACTGCAGGAAAGATATAAGCTGTATAAAGATAATTTCCCGGTCTGGGCAGAACAATCAAACGGAATGCTCCAGTTTATCGTCTGGACTTCACTGGAACTGGAAGGACTGGGAGCATCATTACAGCATTATAGTCCTCTGATTGATGAGCAGGTAAAAAAGGAATGGGACATACCGGACAATTGGAGATTAATTGCCCAGATGCCATTTGGAAATCCAACAATAAAACCAGATGAAAAAGAGTTTCTGGAAGTTAAGGCACGGGTCAGAGTATTTAAATAGGGGGAGCAGGCGAATGACATTTATAGGAGATATAAGTTTATAATTATGCCTGTTATCGGGTTATTTTATCTATTTTTTCTGAGTTTTTGAATATTTATTTTGACAGAAATACAATAATAGCCTCTGCTATTTGAGGATTTTGAAGATCAGTTCTTTGCCTCATCAGGTCTACATATATACGAAAGATATATGAATAGAAAACAGAGCAGAGAAGAAAAAATCCTGATCCCCTGGCCAGATTTAGAGAACTGGTGTTTCAAGCAGCTTACAAAAAGAGAAGGACCTTTGCCTGTTTCGATGCAAGCCAGGTCCTTTACCCGCCGTTAAGTATCTTAAAGAAAAACAAATCAAGAAAAATATACTGAAAGAATTCTCCACAGCATTTTTTGCTGTAGCGGGTGCAATACTTATGGGATTAATACCGGGCATAACAATCACATACTTTTTATTCTAAAGTAGGATAACTGTTTTAATACCATATCTTATATAAATTTCAGATTCAGGAATAAATAGACAATATAGAGAAAGAGTAGAATGAGGCCTTCCTTTTTTGTAATCTCCTCATTTTCTCCTCTGGAAAATAAACGGAAAGCAAAAAGGATAATAAGCATAGCAGGGATCTGTAAATAATAGAAATTCACCGGGACGATAAGGCCGCCTTTTGTCACAGCAGCTGATGCTCCCGTTACAAATAATACATTAAGAATATCTGCTCCCACGATGTTGCCAACAGCCAGTTCTCCATGACCTTTTCTAACTGCAGTAATGGCTGTAATTAACTCCGGAAGGCTTGTTCCGAAAGCTACCAGGGTTGCTGCAATAATACTCTGGGGAATACCGATCCTGATTGCAGTTATCTCTACTGTAGGTATCAATATTTTTGATGAACCGATTACCAGGGCAATTCCAATGATCAATTGTATTATCTGCAGTATCAGGGGGTTATTTTCCTGAGAGTCATTATTATCCCTATTATTCTTACCGGAACCGGTGTCCCTTGTCCATTTAATTGACAGGTATATATAGAGTATAAGCAGAAGGATAAAGAGCCAGCCGACGGGTTGGCTTATATTACCGTGGTTTCCTGAGAAAAAAGGAAGAGAAACAAATGCCAGGAGAATACCAGCCCAGACCTGTATCTTTCCCTGTCTTTGAACAACCAGTCGGTCCACAGGGAGTCTTCCAAGCAGGGCAGCTAATCCAATAATAAGACCTGTATCTGCGATAATGGAGCCAATTGCATTTCCCAGGGCAAGGTCCGGATTATCATTGATTGCCGCTAAAACAGATACAGATGCCTCTGGCAGAGTTGTACCCAGTGAAACAATTGTTGCTCCGATGATCATTTTGGGAACACCCAGATAAATGGAAAGTTTGACTGCCTGATCTACAAGGATATCAGCTCCTTTACTTAGTGTATAAAGGGTAGCGGCCATGATTAAAAGCAAAATAAAAGTGGGAAAAGATGTTAAATAATTCTGGATTAATATTTCCATTATTAATATTCCTCCTTAATGCTGTTATAAAAGTACCAAAAAAGACCTATGGCATATTACTGTCATAGGTCTTGTTCACATAATATAATTATGCAGGCAAAACCAGGTTATAAACCGGTTGTTGGCTTTACCTTAATGAACTACTCCCCTGTGATTTTAAGAAGAAATATATTTTTACTCTTAATTAAGTATATTATTTTATGGAAAAACTGTCAAGTCTTAATTAAAATTTATATCTGGTAAGCAGGAAAACAAAGATCAGAAAGATAATGGTATTTATATTATATAGCCTGCCTGTTTTATGTTTTATCTCGTTATCTCTTTCCTCCTTTTTTTCTTCCTTTTCTTCCTTTTCTTCATTATTTTTTTCTTTTTCCTTAACTCCTTAAAAACCTATGTCCAGTTCCTTCATTACATTGGTTATTTTATTGCAGATAGTGGCTTTGTCAGAACCTGCGAAAAGCAGTCCGACAGCATTACTATCCTTATCCAGAACTAAAGATCCGCTGTCACCGCCTTCTGAAAAACATCAGCCACTATCTGGTCTGCAAAAACGGCTTCTCTTCTTGCGTCCAGGTTTACTACAACTGTACTGTCAATAGACCTGATACTTGCCTCAGTCAGCCCGGTTGTACGGCCGCTTTTAAATACTTTCATATCTACTTCCGGTTCTTTTACACCCTTTACTCTTCCGAGATCCAGTATGTAATCTTCTACAAGATCTTTATTAATGGGTTTTGCCAGGGCACAGTCAACTATATTGGTGACCGGGTTAAAAATACTTTTACTGGCTTCCAGAGGTATAAAACGGTGCAGTGTTGCAATAAGGTCTTTTTCCTGGTCTCCTTTATCATATGAGCCAGGC
>JAAYLO010000219.1 GCA_012521855.1 Halanaerobiaceae bacterium | reverse complement strand
GATTTAATGCCGGTAATGACGGGTGCTGAAATTCTTATTGAGTGCTTGAAAAAGGAAGATGTAGAGGTTGTCTTCGGTTATCCCGGGGGCAAAAATATACCGATCTATAATGTATTGTATGATGCTCCCTTAAGGCATGTTCTGACAAGACATGAACAGGGTGCTGTCCATGCAGCAGATGGTTATGCCAGGAGTACCGGGAAAGTAGGTGTTTGTCTGGCCACATCAGGTCCTGGTGCAACTAATCTGGTTACAGGACTGGCAACTGCCTACATGGATTCTATTCCTGTAGTAGCTTTTACAGGCCAGGTAGAGACTACAATGATTGGTAAAGATGCCTTTCAGGAGGCTGATATCAGAGGTATTACCATGCCTGTAACAAAACATAATTATATTGTAACAGATATTAAAGACCTGATCCGTACAGTTAAAGAAGCATTCTATATTGCCAGGACCGGGAGACCGGGGCCTGTACTTATTGATTTGCCAAGTGATGTTATAAATTCTTCAATAGAATTTGATTACCCTGAGGAAGTTAATCTTCCAGGTTATAATCCCCGCTATGAGCCTCTAGAGGAGGAGCTGGAAGAGGCTGCAGAGTTGATAAGCAAAGCAGAACGTCCTCTGGTTTTTGCCGGTGGAGGTATTGTTTTATCTGGAGCAGCTGATCAGCTGAGGGATTTTGTAAGGAGTCTTCGTATACCTGTTACAACTTCATTGATGGGACTTGGTTCATATCCTGTTGATGATGAGCTTTCACTGGGAATGCCAGGTATGCATGGATCTAAGTATGCTAATTTTGCACTGTGTGAAACAGATCTTATAATTGCTGCCGGAGTTCGCTTTGATGACCGGGTTACAGGTAAGATTGAGGCCTTTGCACCAAAAGCACAGGTAATTCATATTGATATAGACCCGGCAGAGATAAACAAAAACGTAGATACTGTTTTATCCATAACCGGTGATGCTGGAATTGTTTTATCAAAATTAAAAGCTTTAGTAAAGAAAAAGGACAGGACAGAATGGTTAAAACAGATTACGATATGGAAAAAGGAAAATCCACTTCATTATGATAATGATGGTGATAAAATAAAACCACAGGCTGTAATTCAGGAATTAAATGAATTAACAGAAGGGAAGGCGGTTATTGTAACAGAGGTAGGGCAGCATCAGATGTGGGCAGCCCAGTATTATAATTATACAATACCCAGAAACTTTATATCATCAGGCGGTCTGGGAACAATGGGTTTTGGCTTGCCTGCAGCAATTGGAGCACAGATTGGACGGCCTGATGAACTGGTTATAGATGTTTCTGGAGACGGGAGTTTCCAGATGAATATGCAGGAACTTGCAACTATCAGGGAGAATAACTTACCGGTTAAAATTGTAATTTTAAACAATGGAACCCTTGGAATGGTAAGACAGTGGCAGGAATTGTTCTTTGATAAGCGTTATTCTTCTACGATATTGAATAATCCTGATTTTGTAAAACTGGCAGAAGCCTTTGCAATAAAAGCTATCAGAATAGAAGACAAAGACAAATTGTCAGCAGGATTAGAAGAAGCCCTTGAATATGACGGACCTGTTCTGGTG
>JAAYLO010000218.1 GCA_012521855.1 Halanaerobiaceae bacterium | reverse complement strand
TGGTATTACCTGTACAGGGAGCAATTATAAGCAAATCCAGCATTTTCCCTGGGCCAATCGGTTCGGCTTTTACGATAGAATCAATTATTGGTTTTTTGGTTATTTCTTTTATTTTATTTATCCACATTTCTGCTTTCCCGAATTTTGTATCATAAAAAACTGATTCAGATATAATGGGAATGACATCCGCACCAGAAGCGCATATTTCTTCTAATGCAGGTATGCTTTTTGCAAGTGTACAGTGAGAACCAGTTATTGCATAACCTATTTTCTTATCCCTTAAATCCATCTAACCCACCTCCTTAATTACCGGCAGCTTATTCTAATATCTCTATAATGGTATCAGCCAATATCTTGCCAGCAGTTACCGGTGCAAGCTTTCCAGGCAGTCCCGGGGCATGAATTGCCTTAATACCCATCCTGCCTGCTGACTCAAAATCAACTCCACCGGGATATGATGCAAGATCAATTATAACAGCACTCTTTTTAACTAAACTGAGGCTTTCCTCTGTAATAATTTTGCAGGGAACAGTATTAAAAATAATGTCCATTGCGGGAAGATAATCATCTAATAAATTATATGTTATCATCTTTATTCCCAGATCCATACCGCGGGCTGCTGCTTCCTTGCTTCTCGTTACCGCATAGGTATCTGCCCCCAGAACTTTGAGTCTCCATGCCAGGGGAATACCGATTCTCCCTAAACCATAAATAATTACTTTACTATTATGAATAGTAAATCCGGTTTCTTCTATAGCAATCTTTATTGCTCCTTCAGCAGTAGGAACAGCATTTTTTATAGCAAAACTATCAAGGGAGGCGAGTTCAACAAAGGAGATAGATTTTTCTTCTAATAGTTTTTTTAGCTTCTCTGTCACCACTCCTATCAAGAACAAAGCATCTTTTTTCATCAAATCAAAAAATGAGGAATTTAACTGAATATTATTATTAATAAATCTTGACTTCAGAAATAAGTTATCATCAAGGCCTGAAACAGGTGCTATTACAACATCAGCATTTTGAAGCAAAAGAGCATGATCATCTGTATAAAAAAGCTCATCGATACCTAGATTGTTTTCTGACAGTACAGAAACCTTGAATCCCTTTTCCAGTAATATTCTTATCAATACTTCTTCCCTTTTATCTCCGCCTATTACAGCAATATTATTCATTGTTCCTCCCCTCTTAATACCCGATTCATCATTACTAAAACTTATTACACTACAATATATGTAAATTTCAGGGGAGAAGTGAATAAAAAATTAATCCAGTATATTCTCTAATCCATAGACCAGACCGGAGATTTGATCTATTTTTTCCAGTGCAAGCCTTATTCCGGGCATAAAAGATGATCTATTATATGAATCATGTCTGATTGTAAGGGTCTGTCCTTCTGCACCAAAGATTATCTCCTGATGTGCAATAAGCCCGGGCAGCCTTATACTATGTATCCTGACTCCATTATAATCAGCTCCTCTTGCACCGGATAAGCTTTCGATTTCAGCAATTTTATTTTTCTTATAATTTTCTCTGTTTTGATTTATGAGCTCTGCAGTTTTTCTGGCTGTACCGGAAGGAGAATCCAGCTTTTGATCATGATGTAATTCAATGATTTCCACATTTTTTAAATATCTGGCTGCTTCTTTTGCATATCTCATCATCAAAACAGCACCAACGGCAAAATTGGGTGCTATCAGTATGTTAGCCTTATTCTTTATGGCCAGGTCTTCAATAATCTTCAGGTCTACTTCAGTTATGCCAGTAGTACCTACAATCATATTTACACCATTTTCCAGTCCTGTCTTTATATTATCCATTATGGCTGTGGGTGTAGTAAAATCAATGATAATATCTGGTTTTTTTTCCTGAATTAATCCCTCAAGATCATTTGTAATAATTAAGCCCTCTTCTTTGCAGTCAACATATTTGTTTATATTTTGACCTGTATTTACCAGATCACAGACTCCTGCCAGTTGATAATCTTTGAGCTCCAGGATTGTTTTGACTACTTCCCTGCCCATTCTGCCACAGGCTCCGTTTACTATTACTTTTTTTGCCATTATCTTCTCTCCTTTCAAATAATATGTATAAATGAGCAAACTCCTTAACCAATATTATATAACACTATTTTTATATCTGTCTATAAAAAGCAGCTATTATCGAATAAAAAGAAAGCCAATCAAACACACTATATTATGA
>JAAYLO010000217.1 GCA_012521855.1 Halanaerobiaceae bacterium | reverse complement strand
TCCTTCCTGTGGTAATCTCCGTTCAGCAATATTTAGTCCGGCCATAATCTTTATTCTGGTAGTAATGGCTGGAAAGAGTTTTCTCGGTGGTGCCGGATTATCATATAATATTCCATCTATCCGGTATCTCAGTTTGACAGTATTTTCAAAGGGCTCCAGATGGATATCACTTGCATTTTTCTTCAGGGCTGTCGTAATAATGGCATTTACCAGTTTAATTATAGGTGCCTCCTGGGCCAGTTCTTCCAGGTTCTCTACTTTTGCCTCCAGTTCAATTCCAGTGAAATCCTCTGATACACTTTTTAAATCATCAATCATCCCCTCTACAGTCTCCAGGGGGGCTTCCAGATATTCATTTATCAATGTGTTTAGATCATATGATGGGATCAAGAGTATCTGAATATCCGTCTGGCCATATACCTCAAGTTCATCCAATAAAGGAAGAGGCGGTTTTTTATCACTGGCAAAAAAAACCACTCTCCCTTCTTTATACACCGGAACCAGTCTATATTCTTTCAATTTTTCTTTTGGATATTTTCTCACTATATCCAGATCTATTTTTTCCTTAATTTTCTGATAATCCATTAAAAGACCTCCAATTTAAGAAAATCAATAATATCTTACAAAGATCTTTTGTCCGTCTTTTTCCAGTACCGCTTCATTTAGATCAATGGACTCCACATAATACCCTTCAACTGTAATACCTGGTTTTATCAAATAAGTCATGGAATTGTATTTATTGATAATAATAGCCATCCTGTTGTACTGGTTTATTGAAACACCCTGTAAATAAAAAGGATTGGGCGGATCATAACCCATATTCTGATCCGCAAAAACATCAAATTCTTCCTTAATGGAAAAATCGTCCTCAATTGTATCACTTTTATCTACTATCATTTCCTCAAGATAATCTTCCCCGTCTTCCTCTGCCATTATCTCTTCCTCTTCTTCTGCTTTTTCAATCAGCCCGAAAATATTTCTCTTTACAATCATTTCTTTCAAATTTTCATCAAATATATATTTGTCTGTCTGATTATCTCCAGTATTGGCTGAAATCATACTTTCAATTTCATCTTTCAAAGCACCGATATCTTTGAAACCGGCAGCCGGTTCAGCTCTCACAATTGTGGTCATGTTTTTTTTCATCTGCAAAACATTAAAAAACACCAGAATACTGACAAGAAAAAGCAGGCAGAGCAAGATCAGTGTAAACTTATATCTTCCTGTTTCCATCATATCACTCCATATATATTTCGCTTTCATTCCAGGACAGCACCTTGATAATCCATCGCTTATCCTGATAGCTTCTTTCTAAAACTGAATAAATTTCATAAGCACTTTTATCCGATACTTGTGCCAGTACATTAAGCTCTATATAGCGGGAATTGGTGGTAAAAAGATCCGCTATCTCTGCATACTCTTCTCCATGCATAATCCCTTCCAGTTCCTCAATATCTTTTATCTCATTTTCTTTTCTATATGATAAAATCCTGTCAGCAATCCTGCTGTCAAATCCTTTTACCCTGATTATGGACTTCAGGACATCAGGATCTACAAAATTTATGTTCATTCTCCCTTCAATAGTGAGATATTCACGTATTTTTTCAAAAACTGTCAGATCCAGGCCTTCAATTTCAAAGGGAAGTTCATCTATACTGATGATTTTTTTTTCTTCCCGGTATTCCTTCAGACTCTCGCAAAGTGTTTCAGAATAGAAATGGCCCAATTCCAGCTGCTCAAATAATTTTTTCAGCTTCCCGGGCGAGTCATGATTTAAATTTAAATTACCATATGTAGTAACAGAAGCCCTGAATAATGGATAATCCTCTTCAGGCAGACAGTCCTTAATAAAAAGCAAATCTGGAATGAAATTATTCTCCAGATAAGTTTCCAGTTCATCATTCCAGCCTTCCAGTTCTTTCAGGATATTGATATCATCATAATTCACATTGGGCCTGCTTCCTGCATCTTTTATTAAAACCAGGTATTCTACTCCATCTATACTGCCATGAATTGGCTGAAAAGAGGGGTCTTTCTCAGTGTCATAAATACTTTTGTCATTTAATAATAAATTCACTCCAATATTATATCCTGATAAAGCAGCCTGTCTCATTGTAATATAGTCCGCATACCCTTTTAATAAATAATTATTTATTAAAACATCATCAAGTAAATAAAGAAAAATTATAGTCAAAATGATTATTGACCATAAAACAATTATTAATGTATATCCCTCCTGCCTCCTAAAAATACACATTCAGACCACCCTGCGGGCAATAAAACTTAAATTAATGAATATATTATGCATTAAATTACATATTCTTCATATTGCCTTAATTCTCCTGTCTGAAAATTTTTTTATTCAAAAAATTTTTAACAGCTGCTGCTTATTCCTGGAAATAGTAATAGTTCCTGATTCCTTCGCCCTGTTGATTCAGGGCAAAAAAAACAGGTTTCTTTCAACCTGTTTGACGAAATTCCTCTTCATATTAAGTATATCCATTGATTCATTTTCAGGGAAGAAAT